>JAISAC010000062.1 GCA_031266935.1 Prevotellaceae bacterium | reverse complement strand
CGTAGCGCAGGTATTAAAAGACTGCTACAGCGTTAGCGAAATAGTGGACGAGGTGAAGAGCAACGGAGACATTACCGGCAAAAAAATCTGCCTGCAAACCATCACCTTTGAGGCCAACGAAGCTGTACTGAAGGCAACGTCCAAAAAGTATATCGACGAAATAGTGCTGCTGATGGAAAGCATACCTACCCTGCGCATCAAAATCAACGGCCACACCGACAACGTGGGCGACAGCAAGTATAACCTGGAGCTGTCCCGAAAGAGAGCCTTGTCCGTATATCGCTACATGGTGGACAAGGGGATTGCCCCCAGCCACTTGAGCCACGATGGGTTTGGCGATACCCTGCCGCTGCAGGAAGGCAACACAAAAGCCGCGCGCCTGCGAAACCGCCGCGTGGAATTTGAGATAATGCACCGGTAGCGACGGTAGGTGTAAGACCTCATTTTCACCTAATTTATCTAACAAAACAACCTCAGTAGCAATGAATTAATACATATAATATAACCTCATTACCTCATTCAAAGCGACAAAAACGTTTGGAGAGAAAATGAGGTAATGAGGTTGAAAAAATTCATTTAACAATCTGCTACTGAGGTTGTTTTGTTAGAAAAATTAGGTAAAAATGAGGTTTTAAGAATAGGGGATTCATAGCTAAGGGATGAATGCCCTACGGGCAAAATATATTTTCATGTCAATAGAACATGGACACCACCTTTTTTTGAGGCACTACGAAAATTTCATTTTGAGTCCGCGGTGAACGATACGCCGTGCATGCTTGAATTAATCAAGAACTTCGTACTCGTTGCCGTCAACGTAGTAAATGGCGTAGTAGTCCTTGCCATGCTCCTTCATCCACTTCTGCATTTTGGCGATGTTGCTCAGCTCTGCATGGCAGCTTTCTGCCGAGCCGTTTTCCTCTGCCTTCTTTTTGTTGACGTCGGCTTCCTGCTGCGCAATTTCGCTCTGCGGAAGCCTGCGCTCGCGTAGCGTTCCTTTCACGGCAATCTGCGACCCTACCAGCTCGCGGTTGAAGCCGCCGATGCCATCTTTGGCTTCTACCCTTATGGAGGCTGTTTTGCTTTCGCCTACCAGAAAGCAGCGCTTGCCCGAATGCTTGCAGGTGTGGGTTACGTACCCGCGCAGGCTGACGGTTTTGCCAACCAGCGAATCGGCCGCGACCAGCAGCGAATCAACGTCGTAAGAGGAAGTTACGGTTAGGGCATTAGCCTCTGCGGTTTTGGCTACGGCGGCATCCTTTTGCTTGGGAGCGCTGCTGCACGACGCTGTACCTATCGCTAACAGCGCCAAAATAAATGGAGTTCTCATGAATTTTTAGTTTTTAGTTTTTAGTTTTTAGTTTTTAGTTTTTAGTTTTTGAATTACTTTCGGTTTGGTTGTAGCGCTATTGCCAGCAGTCCGGCTATGCCTGTGGCAAGGATGTATATGCTGCCGTACGCTACGGTTGCAGCCTTTTTTCGCTTTCGTGCCGCTGCTGCGTAAATGATGGCAAGCAGCAGGTTGAACGTTAGCGCGGTAAATGCCGTGAAGCGCAGCCGGGGCTGTATGTACTTTGTGGCGTCGGAGAAGGTTATGTAAACGGGAAAAATCCACGTTGAGGCTTTGTCCCACAGGTTTGCCTCACGCGCAATGGCGTACGTATCAACCTGCCGGAGGGTTTCGTTGTCCAAAGCGTAGTACTTTTTGCCTTCGGGCGAGGTAACGGTTACCGTCCAGTAGAACATGTTACCCATGATGAGCGCCTCGCTGCGGTGCATGTCGAGCGGCGGCATGTCGAGCTTGGCGAGGCGGTACGAGGGCGATTCCAGAATGTACATGTAGCCCTGCCCGTCGAACACAAAGCCGTAAAAACGCTTGTCGGCTACGGGGAGCATGGAGAAGTGGGCTACCCGAATGGAGTCGCTTGCGCCGGTGTTGCGAATGAATGGCTTGCCGCTCACCTGCTTCATGTGAAACAGCTGCCCCTGCGCGTCGAGCACAAAGTAGCCTTCGTCGTAGGGCTTGCGCGTGCTGAAGTCGCCTGCCGCCCACCGAGCCGGAAAGGTAAATCCTCGCCTGCTCAGCTCTTGGGCGTAAAGCTCGCTTTTGGCCTTGTCAACGGTGTTGGTTTTAATGTCGATAAACTCTATCGCCTCGCCAAGGCGAAAGGCGTCGCCGGGCGAGGCGAGGTCAACTCTCCCCGACATGCTTTCGAGCAGCACGTACAGGCCGATGTGCGGTGCGCTAACGTCTGTTTTTGCGTAGCGAAAGACGATGGAGCTGCGGCGAATATCGTGGGCGGTAACAGCCCGCCCGTTGACGCTGTCGGGCATGACGCCGTTGACCGACAGCTGGCGGTAGCTGAGCATGGGCAGCGCCGAGTCGAACTCGCTCTCGCTGTACTGCCTGCCCGCGGCGTCGTACCTGAGGGCGTCTTTGCCGGAGCCTTCCCTGAAGCAAAATTGCTTGACTACGGAGCTGAAGTAAACAAACGGGTAGCTTTGTCCGGAGTAGGTGGCCAAGCGTACCAACGCCGGAATACCCCACAGGAAAGCGGCCGTACTTGCAAGTATAATCAGGTGGCTGATGATGTTTTTTGATTTCATGGTTGTTGCAGCTCAAATTTAAAGTTCATTAAAATTTATAATATCTTTACTGTTTATCTTACTGTTCTCCGTCCTTGAAGCGCGCCGCCGAGCGTAGCGGAAAGAAAAAACTTGCCGCAATGAAAATCAACATGCAGGGCAGGTAGGTTACGTATGCCCCCGGCGATGCGCTGCCGTAGAACGACGATACCACGCAGGCTGCGGGAATGGCGTTGAAGAGGCGCTGCCTCCACACGGGTTCAAGGCATATCCACGCGCCGAGCAGGTACGCCTGCAGCCCTCCCAAAAACCACGGGAGCGCGGTCAAAAAGTTGGACAGCGCTACCTCGCGGCTAAAGCGCACTGAGATGCCCGCTACCAGCGCCAGCGCGACGGCGGCAAACAGCGCCAGCAGCACGGCCAGCCCGTAGCCCAGCATGGTGCAGATGATGCGGGTTTCGCTCATGGGCAGGTGCAGGGTTAGCTTCAGGCGCTTGCTCTGCATTTCGGGCGTGAGCTGCACCACCGCCAGCAGCAGGCCAACGGCGAGCGGCAAATACTTTACGTGCGCTATCAGGCTAAACTCCTTGCCGATGATGGCCTCCCACAGGTTGACAATGCCCATGGAGCCGATTGCCTGCGACAGCCACAGAAAAATGTAGGCTATCAGCGCGGCAAACAAAATACCCGAAAGCAAAATAAACCGGCGGGTCTTTATCCACTCCTTAAAAATCAATGAAAAAAACATGGCTAATTAACAATTAACAATTAATAATTAAAAATTAAAAATTAAAAACTAAGAACTACTGAAATCTGGTGTATAGGTCAAAATTCAGGCTGATTTTAATCGGCTGCGTTCAATAGGTCAAAATTCAGGCTGATTTTTTTTCGAAATTTTGCTGTTTGTTTTTTTCTTTTTATACTTGCACTGTCA
>JAISAC010000020.1 GCA_031266935.1 Prevotellaceae bacterium | reverse complement strand
TGTTCAAATAAGTTCATTGTGCACTTCAAAATCTTAATACTTTCTTACCTTGTTTGCCGGTTGAAGAAAAGCGTTCTTTCCTCGCCCCACTCCGGCGGCGTTCCGTGCGCAGCGTTGCGGTAAATGCGGTACTGCTTTTCGGAGGTAATCAGGTTGTATCCGGCAAAGTTGGTGTGCGGCGGGCAGACCTCGTCCTGCAGGCCTGCCCCCATGAGGATGGGGCACCTAATCCAGCCCGCCAAATTTTTAATGTCGAAGTAGGAGAGCAGGTCGTACACCTCGTCCCACGTGCGGTTGGGGTGCTCCTTGAGGTAAGCTTCGAACGCGCTGCGCGGCCAGCCGACGATTTCGAAGTAGTCGCGGTAGTCCGACAGAAACGGAATGGTAGGCGCACCCGCCCTGATGCGGTGGTCTAACGCGCAGGCGGCCAAGGTAAACGCACCGCCCTGGCTGCCTCCCTCCGCCACGATTTTGCCCTTGTCCACCTCCGGGCGCGACGCCAAAAAGTCCACCGCGCGCACCAAGTCCATGAAAGCGCCGCGGTAGTAGTAAGTTTCCTTGCTTTCCAGCCCCCACACAATCCAGTCGCCGTACGTGCTGCCGGCCTTCTGTATGCCCTGCCCCCTGACGGAGAGCACAAACTCGGCGTATCCGGGGTTGCCGTCGGTATGCGGCAGGTACGGCTCCGACCCGTAGCCCATGTACGCCACAATGGCCGGGTAAACGCCCTTTGCTTTGGGCGCGGCGTAGTATCCCTCAATCTTTACGTTGCCGTACGACGCCATTTCTACGTGGTAAATATTCTTTGCGCCGGTGGAGTATGCGGGCAGCAACGTGAGCTTGTAGTCGGGGGCTACCTTGTTGAGCTCGGCGCGGGTTTCTTTCCAGAACTCCTCAAAATCGGGCTTGGCGTCGCGCGGCGAGGCAATTTTTTCCGGCGCGTAGCCGATGTTGAAGCGCTCCACGCTCCCCACAGCGCCGTTGCTCTCCACAAAGACGGCGCAGCGGTAAAATCCCGGCTCCGGCAACCGGAAGCCTACGGGTGTTAGCAGCTCCTGTCCGGCGGACAGCGCTACCGGAACGGAAATGCTGTCAACGTCGGCCCGCTTGTCCGTTTTCAGCGTGAGGACGAGGTTGCAGGCTACGGCGCTGCCCGAGGTGTTTTTCAGGGTAATGTCTGCCTGCTGCGGCTCGCCCTCCATAAACACCCACTCTTTTGCCGGAAAGGTATAGCGCACCTCTACCGCGTTGAGCGCCTGCGCCGGGCGGGTGGTAACCTGTGCGCTCAGCAATCCGGCGCTGCAATTTGCCGCGCACAGGGTGGCAAAGCTTAGAATAAAAAGATAACGGTTCATGGGGTTTGAAATTTTGAATTTTGAATTTTGAATTTTGAATTGGCTTGCGCCGGTAGAGAATACAGTCAGAGAAATTCCGAAATTTTTGCTTGCCTTCAAATGACGGGCTGGTGAAGCGCTTAGCGCAGCGCCTGCCTGACAATTTTTCCCCACTCCTTCAAATCCTCGTCCTTCCAGCCGCCAACGGGCGAGGCGGGGGACTGCACCATAGAGCAGGTTTCGTCCTTGTCGGACACCGACCATGCCGCCCAGCTGAGGCTGCGCTGCTGCATCCACTGCACGTAGCGGCTCCACTCGTCGAGGTCTATCGCCGCGTCGCCGCTGGACTCCATGCCGGCGCACTCCGACACAAACAGGGGCAGCCCTTTTTGGAGGGCATAGTCGGCGCGGTCGCGCAGCCACTGCCCGTGCGACCCGGCGTAGAAGTGCAGGGTGTACATGAGGTTGCTGTAGCCCGCAATCGGGTCGTCGGCCACCACGTGTACATCCTGATCCCAGTGCGGGCTGCCTACAAGAATGACGTTGTCGCCGCCAACGGAGCGAATGGTTTGGATGACGGATTCGGAGTACGCTTTTACTTCGCTCCACGGCATATCGTCGTCCCAAGGCTCGTTGAAAATTTCGTAGATGACATTCGGTACGCCTTTATACTTTGTGGCTACCAGCTCGAAGAACGCCCGGGCTTCTTCGGTGTGGATGTAGTGCGCGTGCCAGTCAACAATCACATAAATGCCGTGCTCAACGGCGGCGTCCACTACGGTGGTGAGGCAGCGCAGCGCGTGGGTGGGGTTGGACAGGTAAGCGCCGTCGGGCTCCACGCCGATGGCAGCGCGAATTAGCGTAACGTTCCAGTCGGATACCAGCCACGACACGGTTTCCTTGCTGTAAAAGCGCGGCCACCAGTTGTGCCAACCAAAGCTTACGCCGCGCAGCGCTACCGGCTTGCCCTGCCGGTCAACCAGCGAAACGCCGCTCACGGACAGCCGGCCATGCTTTTCGACTGCCGTTTGGGGCGTATTCGCTTTTTTCGGGTTGCTGCAGGCAAGCATGGCGGCTAAGGCAAGCGCTGCTGTCAGTATTTTTTTCATGGCGATCAAGTTTAATGTGATTAATAAAAAAGGCAAATAGTTCTCAGCTCTTAGCTCAGCCATGTGGAGGAATTTTTACAGTACGCGCAGTATTTCCTGCGCCCATGTGTTGATTTCGGCGTATGTTTTTTCGACCATGCCGTCCGCTGCCCTGAAAAGGAGCTTAGGGAAAGCATTTTCGGTAGAATTGTCGTACACATACAAGCGATGGACAAATGTAGCAGCCTGCGCACAGTTGGCAATTGATTTGGAGTATCTGCTCATAATTTTCGAGATGGGGACGTCGTGTCCTCCTTCCAGAACCCTTTTGGCGATGCGCCGGGCATTGATTGTCGGATGGTCAGTCCCTACGAAAAACAGCCGGATAAAATAGCCCAAATCCTTTGCCTTGGTAATAAAGTCCAACTTGTCTTTGGCCGATAGTACGGTTTCAAACAAAAGGTCTTCCCTGTTCTTTAGGCATAGCTCCCGTTGCGTTGCGGCGTAGCGCACGGCTTTCATCACCGCGTTGGGAGCGTTCCAGTCGCCGTACAGGTCGCGGGCAATGTTGTCGGGGTTGATATACACACACCCTTTCACCCATTCGTGCTTGAGGATTTTGGATGTTACCGACGTCTTTCCCGACCCGTTGGGACCTGCAATGATAAGCAATTTGGGTTTCATTTTTGTCGTGCTTTCATCCATTCTGCCGCCAGCCTGATTTCTTCGCGAACGTTTTTCCAAAGTTCCTCGTCCGCTTTCTCTGCGCGGGCGCGGACATCTTCGCCCACTTCGCGCATCAGCTGCTCCAGCTGCTCGTCGGTAGGCTCGTCGTCCTGCCGGAAGTTGTATGTCATATCTACTGCCATGTCGTTACGCTTTTTCCGCAAAGATACAAAGATTTTCAATAATCATTATACCACTATCCTTCCACATTACTTCAAACAACGTTAGGGCAGGGAGACTTCGTCTCTCGACAGCACGTGCGGGTCGCTGAAAGCATTCTTCCACCACGCGATGTTCGCATACTCGTGCGCCGTGCTGCCAAAGGCTGCGCCGCCCGTGCTGACGGTGCGGTTGTAGTCGTACCAGGGCATAAACCACGACCAGCGTACGCCCTGCGCCGCCTGCTCCGCGAGGCCGGCCACGTTGCCGCACTCGCTCAGCGTAACCATTTTATTGGGGAAGCGACTTTTCAGCGTAGCGTATTCGCACGCCATCTCCGTTGCGGTGGGCTTGGTGTAGATGTCGCGCCCCACGACGTCTACGTACTCATTGCCCGGATACCACGCGTCGTCGCCCGGCTCGGCCGTCCAGACCCAGATGAGGTTGTTCAGCCCTTTGTCCTTAAAGGTTTCAAACATCATTCGCCAGAGCGCTTTGAGGGGCGCGGCGCCTTTTGCTCCCCACCAGAACCATCCGCCGGCGGCCTCGTGCAGGGGGCGCCACAGCACCGGAATGTTCTTCTGCTGTAGCAATAGCAAGTAGCCGGCTACGGCGTTCAGGTCGGCTTTTACGATGCTGTTTTCGTACGTGCCGTCCTGCACGGCTTTGGCGATGTCGAAGGAGGTTTCTTTGGTATAGAACGCATACGAGCCGCTGCCCTGCGCGGTGGGTACGTTCCAGTGCCAGCAGATGCTGACCAGCCCGTTGTTGCTCCACCAGTCCTCCACGATGCGCGTATCGGTATAGTCCACCCACGTCCCGTAGTGGTGAATGTAGTCAAATCCGTTCAGCGCGGGGTACTTGCCGGTATGCCGGTGCACCCACTCGGCCTCGCTGGCGTTCCAGCTGACGTTGGCCATAGCGCCCGATATGATTTTTTTGCCGTAATTCTCCTTCAGAAACGCATATACGCTTTGCGCCTCGGGCGAGGGGTTGGGTACAGCTAACGTGGGCGACGGCGGCGGCGCAGGCGGCGCTTCGGTGGTACGGAACGCAACGGTTATCGTTTCTTCGTTCATCACGCCGGGGATGGCTTTGATAGCGCCCGGCGCTACCGTTAGCGTGTAGCTTGTTACTTCTTCTAACGTTCCTAATTGAATGAGTAAAGTATCGCCTTGCGCCGAAGCGCTTTGAACAGAATGGTCGTTTAATGCTATTTTCGCTTCATCAACTACAGCTATTTTTCCGCTAAAAGCAAGATACATCTTTTCTGTTAACGGCGATATTGCGCTATTTGTTTGTGGATGCACCGATACGAGCGCGGGCGTGATTTTTTTCGCCGGCTCGCTGCCCTTATTTTTCTCACTACACGAAAACAACCCGCAGCCAACCAAAACAACCGATAACAATATCTTATTCATAAAAATAACAATTCCGGATTTATTCGGAGAAGGGGAGGGTTAGCCTCCCCTTCACTTCTTTTACTACTACATTTGAGCTCATTTCGCAATGGTAATTTTGGTCACGGTCAGGTTTTGCCCTCCAATTACAAGCGCAGTGTCGCTCCACCCGTCGACGGTAGCCATAATCGTGGTTACAATGTCGGCTGTCATGCGCCATTCGTAGAAAGAGCCGTCAGCGTCAACCGTAACAGTTCCATAAGTTGTGTCGAAGTTCGGATCATCAACCGTAAACTGTCCCCAATTGGCGTCCATAAACTTGAATTGCGGGTCTCCGCTACCTGTGTAGGTGTAGTAGAATTTCAGGATACTGCCGGCTTGCAGCTCGGTGAGCTGGGCTTTGTTTATCCTGAACGGGCAGGGTTCTCCATCTGATTCCTGATTCCAGCCAACAGTATGCGGCGCTTCGTCAACAATGATTTCGGCCGGGGCGCCGCTTGTGACAACGGCAACTTTCGAGATAATGATGTTCTGCCCGCCGACACGTATTCCTCCGTTACTTGCAAACGCGGCCAGCATGGTTTCATCAAGCACAAACGACCATGACGAGGTATTTTCGGCTTCAGGTACGCCAACCACTTTCCATTGTGCGTCGTAGTTTGGGTCGTCAATAACTTGTACATTATCCCAATCATTGACGGTCATAATTTTGAATTGAGGGTTGGCTGCGGTTGAGGTGTAATAGATTTTAAGCTGTGTGCCCGGCGCAGCTGCCAAGTCGGCAGCGGGAATAGCAAGCGTATTCGCCCATCCGCCCAGGTCAACCATTTCGGTAGAAATTACCGTCTCCACCGGCCCCGAAGCAATCACATTGATGGTATAGGTGGCATCTCCATTAGATGAAATCAACTTGAGGGAAGTACTGCCGCCTGCATTGCCCGGAATAGCCACGTAGAGCGTGCTGCCCTGCAGGATATGCTGGACAACGGAGCTGTTGACTTCCACGCCGGTCAGCTTGCTGCTGTTCTCCACGGTTACTTTTAGCAGCTCGCCAGCTTTGATTTCCACATCCGGCGCCGGAAGCTCAAGAATAAAGCAGTACAGCGGGAATGTTACGTCTATGGCGCCGGTTACGGATACGCCGTTGGCCAGCGTCAGCGCAACCTCCACGCCTGCGCCGGCAATGGCGGCGTCCATTGGCGTGGTGGCCTGAATTTCTGTTTCGGTTTGCGCGTCTATGGTGCAAGCTTTGCCGCCTACGCTTACTGCGGTTACCAGGTCAAGGTCGGTGCCGGTAATGGTAATGGCGTCGCCGGCCTGAATGGTGGCAGGCGTAATGCTGGTGATGGCGGGTTTTACCAGCGTAACGTCAGGGGTAGCTACACCGTCGCCGGCTACGCGAAGCAGGGTAATTGCGCCGTCGGTTGCCGTGGCCGGAATGACGACGGTAATGCCGGTAGCTTCGTCGTAGCTAAAGTCCTCCACGCTCACGCCGTCGGTAAAGGTTACGCCGGTTACCAAGTCCAAGTCATTGCCCGAAATGGTAATGCTGCTGCCCGTCTTGTAGGGGCCAGCGGTGAGAGTAAGGTTGCTTGGCGCTAACAGCGTTAGCGCGTCGGGGCTTTCGTACTCCAGCCCTGCCTTTGAAACCACCTTAATCGCTCCGTCTTGCGCGTCGGCGGGCACGGCGGCTTTTATTTGGGTGGCGCTCACCGGTACGGCGTCAACCGTAACGTCGCCCGCAAAGATGACCGATACGGCTAAGTCGAGGTTGGTACCCGTAATCAGCAGCGTATCGCTGCCCGGCTTCGGCTGCGTTGGGGCGAGGGCGGTGATAGATGGGCCGTCTACGCTTAGCGTTCTGTGGCTGGTTTCCTCTGCGCCCGCCAGCAGGTACACATCTCCCGCCTGAGCGTTGGCGGGGAGCGCCAGCGTAATTTCGTGGCGGCTCTGCGTGAGGAAGTCCCTGCTCTCTACGGCCACCTCTACGCTAAACACTACCTGCGAAACGCCGGTGAGGTTGTCGCCCGTAACGGTGATGGTGTCGCCTGCGCGGACAGGGCTTGCCGCGCCGTATATGCTGTCGAACGCCACCGCGTCGGCGTAGGCAATGCGGCTCTTGGAGGTAATGCTGCCGCCCGGATACCGAAGCGTAATGTAGCCGTTGGCTGCCGCCGCCGGAATTATCGCCGTAATCTCGCCGGACGATACCACCGTGGGCGCTACCTCAATGTTCTCAGGAAATACCACCGCGGTTACCCTGTTCAGGTTGCTGCCTATGAAGCGGACGGTTTCGCCCCGTTTCAGCGGCGTGGGGCCAAAGGCCTCCAGCGATACGTAATCCTCCTCTTCCTGCTCGCAGGCAACAAAGGCTGCGGCTATTACAGCTACCGTTGCCCACAACAAAAATCCATATTTCAGCATTGTATTTTTCATGTTTTTATCTCCTATTTTAGTTCAACCAAGCGGAAGTTATCAAAATCTATATCAAGGGGATTTTCGCCGTCGGCAGCCCCAAACCACATCATACTGAAATTAACAAGCTCCGTTAATGACTTAATGAGACTGCCTTTGGTTTCGTCTTTGTTGGTGTTGAAATCTGTGAGCGGCACCGTCACTGTTATCCACTTGCCGTTGGTGGTGAAATTGGTTTTAGCGTCATTCACCAAGTAGGGTTTCCAGTGAAATTGTGGCCATTTTGAATCTACGTCGTGCGCGTTGCCTGCTTCCTCAAACCACATAAGCAATGGGGTGTCGTGCCATGCCGCTGCTCTTACTTCAAAGCGCAGGGCATAGTCGGTTATGTTGCCGGCAGCCACCAGCGGCTGTTGAGTGGGGTTCACATAAAACAGCTGTATCGAATTATTCGGCCAAGCCCAGCTACCGGTAGTTCCCGCCAGATGAACATATTTGCCCGAGCAGCCATTGTCTGCGCCGAAACCCGACAGATTCCAGTTGTTCCATGAAGCGCCGTCGTCTTCCGCATCAATGAATATGCCGCGGTCGTCCCGGTAGATGAAGGTAGAGCGGGTGCTGCCGTAGGGCGTTTTTACGGTTAGCTGCCCTTTGGAGTTGGCGGCGGCAGCGGGCACCTTGGCAACAATCTTCGCAGGATCAACCGATAGCACCTCGGCCTCTACGTTGCCCGGGAAAAATACCTGCACGTTCTCCATAGCGCCGTAGAAGCTCTTGCCCGTAATGGTTACCTCGTCGCCGGCCCGCGCATATTCGGAGCTTATGCTCTGCGGCAGCGGCGCCGGCGGCATGGTTACAAAGGGGTGGGTAGCCTCTTTCCCTTTGCGGGTAACCACGCGGATTAAATCGTTTTGCTCCTCGTACATTTCCGAGGGGATGGCAACAATTACCGCGCTGCCGGTAATCATGTTCGGGTTGAGGGTGGTGGCGCGGCGGTCGTTAAACCACACCTCGCACACGCCGGCAAGGTTTTCGCCGATGATGGCCACCGTGCTGCCCATAAATCCTTTTACCAGCAGCGAGTCGGCCGCTTCGGCTGCCGTGGGGCGCACGTAGCGGATTACGGGCGTGGCGTCGCTGTTTTCGCCGCCATCGTCGTCCTTGCTGCACGCGCATAGCCCCAAAACGGCTACGGCGGCAATACCTATATTTGAGAATATCTTTTTCATATTTTGTTTAAACGTATGGTTGATGTTGCTATTTGGTTATTCGTAGTAGGACACTGCGTTGTCCAGCAGCTGCGGCGCTTTGGTGGTTACCGATGCCGGTATGGGCAGCTGCCGGATGTTGGCCTCCTCAATAATCAGCGGCGTACCGATGTACGTATCGGAGTTAACCTTTTCGAAGCTGAGGCGGTAATTATCCTTGTTGTTTTCTATCTCCCACTTGCCGGCGTCGTCGGCTGCGTTGTACTGGCCGTATATGTCCACGCCGGTTTCGCTCACAACAGCTCCGGTTTCAGGGTCAAGGGTGCGGCCGTCGTTCAGCACCCAGGTGTGGTCGCGGTGCATGCTGTTGAGGTACGTTACGGCTTCGCTTCCGTAGCGGTAGTAGTAGCGCTTAACGTCGAACCAGCTGACGCCCTCCAGCGCAAATTCGCAGCGGCGCTCGTGGAGCAGCTGCGCCCAGGTAATGTCGCCGCTCAGCGGGTCTAAGCCTGCCCGTGCGCGTACGGCGTTGAAGTATTCAGCGGCCAAAGCGTCGGAGGTGCTGCGGTTGCTGCCCATGGCGGCTTCGGTGTAGGTCAGGAATACATCGGCAAGCCGCAGGAAGTAAATGTTGCCGGCGGTGTTGAAGTTGGCGTCGCTGTTGCCCGTAACGTATTTTTTGCAGTGCGCCAGCATGGGGATGCTTGCTTCTATCGCCGTGCTTTCCGTGTGGTTTGCGCCGCGGTTAACAATTTCATACACATACGTGCCGTCGTCCTCATTGCTAAGCCCGGGGTAGCTGTCGCCCAGCGTCATGTATACCCATCGGCGGCGGGTGTCGGTGGTTGCTTTAGGTGTGCCGTCGGCTTCTTTGGTAAAAGCGTTCTGCAGGCTGATGGTGGGGCCTTTTCCTGCGCCCCAGCCTGCCGTCTGGTCAATGATTGAGCTGCGCGCCCACCCTGCAGTATGCTGGTTGCCGTAGTCGTACCCGCCGTTCATGCATTGCCGCGCAAACAGCGATTCGTAGCTGTTGTTGCCGCTTTCTTCAAACAGCTCGCCGTAGCTGGGGTAAAGCTCCGGGAATTTGTCTATCACCAGCTTTGCATACCGCTTGGCTTCGGCAAACCATTCATCGCGCTGCGAAGCGTCGGAATATACGTTGCCGAAATCCGAAGCGCGGGTTACGTAAACTTTTGCCAAAAATCCGTATGCGCTGTACTTGGTGGCGCGTCCGGGCTGCGGGTCGGTTTCGTTCAGAACAGCGGCAGCCGCCTCCAAATTTTCAACAATAAACCGGTAAACGTCGCCGCGCCGGTGCTTGGGCACGTAGAGGTTGTTGCCCGTAATAAGCTCGGTGCTGTTTTCGATGATGGGCACATCGCCCCAGTATTCCGTCAGGAAGTAATACGCCACGCCCCTTATGAAGCGCGCTTCGGCAATGGCGTAGTCAATGGCGGCCTGCTCCACCCCGCCGTCTTTTGCCAGGGGGGGCATGTCGTTAATAATGGAGTTGGCAAACGATACTACGCGATACAAGCCCGTCCAGCCCTGATTTGAGTAGTTGTTTCCTGCCGTAATGGTGTTCAGGTAGAATTGCCCTTCCTGCTCGTAGGTGTAGTATAAATCGCCTGCCAGCTCGTCGCCGGCCATCCACATGAAGCGGTTGGTAAAGCCTGACCACACGTAGCCGTAGAGCGTAGCGGTGTTGCGGCGCACCGCGTCTTCGCTGGTGTAGTAGTTGTCGGCTACTTCCTGCTCGGGCGTCACGGTGAGCCAGTCGGTGCAGGCAGCCGGCACGAGCATTGCTGCAATGCAAAATGGTATAAGTATCTTTTTCATATTTCAGTGTTGTGTTAATGTTAGAACCCAATAGTTAATCCTACAGTATAGACGCGGGGTACCGGATAGTGCCCCATGTCAACGTTTTGCAGCAGGGCGCTTTGGTTAAAGGCGCCTATTTCCGGGTCAAAACCGCTGTAGCCGGTAATTGTGTAAACGTTTTGCAGGTTGACGTACACCTTTGCCTGCTTTATCGACAGGCGGTTTACCCAGCGCGACGGCAGGGTGTAGCCCAGGGAGATGTTTTGGATGCGCAGGTACGACCCGTCTTCGATGTAGCGGTTGCTGGCGCGGCGGTTGTCGTTGTTGTCGTTGCTGGTAACGCGCGGCACGGATGCGCCGGCGTTGATGAGGTACGGATTGTCCGAGTCGACGGTATTTACCCGAGCGGCGTTGGCGGCCGTGGCCAGCTGGTTGCTCCAGATGTTGCTCATGCCCTCCAGCTCGGTGCGCGTCCAGTTAAAGATGTCGCCTCCCTGCGACCCGCTCAGCAGCAGCGTGAGCTCAAGGTTTTTGTACGTTAGCGTATTGCTGATGCTGTACGTAAAGTCGGGGTTAGGGTCGCCGATAACGGTCTGATCAAAATCGTCAATCACGCCGTCCGGCTTTCCGTTAGGGCCGCTCAGGTCTTTAAACTTGATGTCGCCCGGCCATACCGCCCGCTCGCCAACGTCGTTTATGCCGTCGCCGTTTAGGTCAACCTGAACGGGGCTGTTGATGATGTCGGTTTTGTCCTTGAACAGGCCGTTGGTTTCATACCCGTAGAACACGCCGATAGGATGCCCCACCTGCGTGATGGTTATGTTCTGGTATTTGGCGTACCACGCCAGCCCGCTGTAAATCTTTTGCGCGTCGTCGTTCAGGGCTATCACCTCGTTGCGGTTGAGCGAAAATATAAAGCTGCTTGTCCAGCTAAAATCGCTGCCTTTGATGTTGTGCGTAAAGAGAGAAATATCCACGCCTCTGTTGCGTATCTGGCCGATGTTGACCATTGGCGCCTGCACGTCCGTCCATTCCGAGCCGCCCAGGTACGAGGGTAGGGGTACTTGCAGCAGAAGTCCGTCCGATTGCTTGTTGTAAACGTCGGCGCTAAAGTTGATGCGGCTGTCGAGCAAGCCCAAGTCCACCCCTGCGTTGAGCTGCGACGAGGCTTCCCAGCGGAGGTCGGGGTTGGCAATGTTTTGCATGCGGTAGCCCGTTCCGCCAAGATGCGCGGGCAGGTTTTCGCTTTGCATGGACGAGCCGTACAGGTAGGCGCCGATGCTTGAGTTGCCTACCTGCCCGTAGCTCAGCCGAAGCTTCAGGTTGGAGATTTGCCGAACTTCTTTCAGGAAGCTTTCGTTGTTTACCCGCCACGCCAGCGCTACCGACGGGAAGTAGCCAAACTTGTAGTTGCGGCCAAATCTGTCCGAGCCGTCGGCGCGTATGGTGGCGGTGAGCAGGTAGCGGTTGTCGAAGTTGTACAGGGCGCGGGCAAAGAACGAAACGCTGCGCCCCAGCCCTTTTCCGCCGTTGTTGTCGTTAAAGTCGCCGTCGTTGGTTACAAACCGCACTTTGTCCGACGACAGGTGCTCCTTGCGTATCCAGCTGTTGCGCCACTCCGACTGCTCGGTTTCCGACCCCAGCGTTACGTTCAGCGAGTGGATTTCGGCAAAGGTAGGCGTGTACGTAAAGTAGTTTTTTACGCTCCAGTAGCGGCTCTGCTGGTTGTCTTCGCGAATTTGGTTGTTGCTGTTTTTTAGCCCGGGGCCAAAATCGTACTCCGGCGAGAACGAGGTATTCAGGCTGTGGGTGGCGTCAAGGCCATACTCCGAGCGGAATTTCAGGTCTTTCAGCAGGGTAATTTCGGCGTACAGGTTGGCGGTGGTGCGCTGCCTGTCCATTTTGTTGTACCGGCTCAGCGCCAGCCACACGGGGTTGTAGCGCGAGGAGCCGTACTGCGAGGAGGGCGAAGCGTATTCGCCGTCAAAGCCGCGAACGGGGATGTCGGGCTGCATGGCGAGCGCCTGCAGCGCAACGCCGTCGCCGCCGTCGTTGTTCGTCAGGGTTTCGCCGGTGCTGGTGTAGGCCAGCGAGCCGCCTGCCTTGATGAACTTGTTTACGGTGGCGTCAAGGTTTGTGCGCACGTTGAAGCGGGTAAAGTCCGAGCCGATGATGATGCCATCCTGCTGCGTCCAGCCGCCGCTGACGGCGTACTGCGTTTTCTCGTTGCCGCCGGCTACCGACAGCTGGTGGTTTTGCATCAGCGCCGTGCGGAACACTTCGTTTTGCCAGTCAGTGCCGTCGCCCAGCAGCGAGGGGTCTTGGTATTCGGGAGCAGGCTCGCTGCCGTTAATGAGGGTTGCATTATCTTTTTGGAATTGGGCAAATTCGCGAAGGTTCATCATCTCAATGGTGTTGGAGCGTTGCTGCGCCGCCACGTATCCGTCGTAGGTAACGGATATGCCGCCCTGCGCCCCGCGCTTGGTGGTGATGATGATGACGCCGTTGGCGCCGGCGGCGCCGTAAATGGCGGCGGACGAAGCGTCTTTCAGAATGTCAATAGACTCAATGTCGCTGGGCGAAATCAGCGCCAGCGGGTTGGTGGTGGTTTGCCCGTTGCTGCCGCCCTGCCAGTCGAAGCCGGCGTAGGCGCTGCTACCCTGGAAGCGCATGCCGTCCACAATGTACAGCGGCTCGTTGGAGTTGTTGATGGAGCTTGCCCCGCGGATGCGAATGGAGGTAGCGCCCCCCGGAGCGCCCGTGTTTTGCGTTACCTGTACCCCGGCAATCTTGCCCGACAGCATTTGGTCTACGCTGGGCGTGATGCTGGTTTGGAGCGTTTTGCTCGAAACCGAGGCCACGGCGCCCGTAAGGTCGCTTTTCTTCATAGTACCGTAGCCTACCACTACCACCTCATCCAGCGATTGGTCGTCTGCGGCCAGCGTTACGTCAATGCGCGCGCGTCCGTTAATTGCCTCTTCCCTTGGCGACAGCCCCAGGAAGGAGAATGTCAGCGTTCCATCGGCCGGCGCTTGAATGTTGTATCCCCCCGAAATGTCCGTCGCAACGCCCGTAGTTGTACCTTTGACAACAACGCTTGCCCCGGCTACCGGAGCGCCGGTGTTGTCCAGCACTTTTCCCGAAATGTTGAGCAGGCTTTGCGCGTATCCTCCCGCGGGGAGCAAGGCGCACAGCATCAAAAAACAGCGAAGTAATTTGTGATTCATAATTCATAAAATTAAGGTAGATAATCCCGATAACGCAACTCCAATAACACTAATTTTCAACAGGACAAAAGTACGCGTTAAAGGCAGGTCGCTGCAAGTACTTTATTATCTGTTGATGATACATTTTCGCTTTTAACATTTGGAGAGATAGCGGGAGTCGCTGCTGCTTGCGCAAAGCGGCGAGCGCAGGCAAATAGTCAAGCTGTTTGCCCTGTTTTGGCTGGGGCGAGGCTTGGCCGGCTAAGCTGCGGCTACCGGTTCTCCTGGGTGAGGTTAATATAGTATCATCTTTTAACAAGAAAATATAATTTTGCTGCGATCGCTTCTGCTCAAATCACCGATTTCTTTTTATGGTAGTGCTCCCGAAACTCTTTGGGGGTAATGCTTTTCTTCTTTTTGAATATGCGGTTGAAGTTGGAGATGTTGTTGAACCCACATTCGTAGCAAATTTCGGATATGGACATTGTGGAGTCCACCAGGAGACGGGTTACGTGCCCCAGGCGAATATCTGTGATGTAGTCTGTCAACACTTTGCCGGTGCGCAGCTTGAAAAACCGGCTGAAGGCAACGGGTGTCATTTTTATCAAGCCCGACAGCGCTTCAAGGCGAATTTCTTCTTTGTAGTGCTCGTTGATGTATTCCTGCACTTTTTGTACGCGGCGGCTGTCGGAGTGGGCTTCTGCTTTGGCGAAGGAGGAGCTGGAGAGGGTGCGCGATTCGTCGTTGAACAGGGAGAGCTCGTAGAGGATGGTCAGAAAGTCGAGCACGGCGTAAAATCCTTGCTTGGCGGAGAGTTTGTCTAGCAGCTTGTAGGTATTCATGATGGCTTCCGGCGGAAAGCAAAGCCCTTCTTGCGCTTTTGTGAGCATTTTGCGGATGCTCGAGAACTGGCTTTTGTCCACAAAGTTGGCAATAAAGAGGTCGGGCGAAAATTGTATGGTGATTTCTCTGATGCATTTGGATTGACATTCGTGCTGTTCCCACACGTGCTCTATGTTTTCGCCGGCCAGCAAAATCAGGTCGTAATCGCCGATTATTTCGATGGAGTCGCCCACAATTCTTTTTACGCCGGCGGCGTGGGCAACAAAGTTCAGCTCGTACTCGGCGTGGCTGTGGAGGGGGTAGATGAATGTTGTTTTGCACCTGTCGGCAATATAAAAGCAATCTTTCTGCGACAAGGGCGTGATTTCTCGGATGGAAGATAGCGGTTTCATATTTTTATAGGCGTTTGTGTTTTAATTTTGTGCAAGTAAAGTGCTGCCGGTTTTCCGGAGGCGGCCGTCGGGGCGCAAAAAAAAACAGGGCTAACTTCCTTTGAAAAAAGTCTGCCATGTTTTTTTTTTGCAGGGAAAAAGTTGTATATTAGTTGATTTGTGTGTGTGTGTGTGTGTGTGTGTGTGTGTGTGTGTGTGTGTGTGTGTGTGTGTGTGTGTGTGTGTGTGTGTGTGTGTGTGTGTGTGTGTGTGTGTGTGTGTGTGTGTGTGTGTGTG
>JAISAC010000007.1 GCA_031266935.1 Prevotellaceae bacterium | reverse complement strand
TAGGATATAGATAGAATGTGGGGCGGTTGAAAACCTCATTTTCACCTAATTTTTTAACAAAACAACCTCAGTAGCATATAGTTACATAATATATCCAAACCTCATTACCTCATTTTTTTTCGTACCAATTTCATCGTTTTAATGGGTGCATTTCAAATTGTCGCTTTTGCTCATTCCGTAGGAATGAATCGCTCGGTAGAAAAGGCAACGTTCCGGTGTTTGTCGGCATCCCGTAGGGATGCATCCCTACGGGATGCCAAAGAGGGACGCCATTCGTGTTTTCTACCGAGCGAATAATCCCTATGGGATTATTTAAAGCGACAATTTGAAATACACCCATTCAAAAATTCAAAATTCAAAATTCAAAATTTTTCTATGCTAACGGTGCTATGGACAGATATGGGAGTCTTGAGCTACCGCAAGGCTTGGCAGCTGCAGCAGGCTTTGATGGACAGGCTGAAGTCAGCGGATCCGGCGGAAGGCTCGGTGTCGGGCTACCTCCTGCTGGTGGAGCACCCGCACGTATATACGCTGGGGCGAAACGGAAACCGGAGCAACATGCTGGCGAGCGCGGCGCAGCTAAAGGCAAGGCAGGCCGAGCTGGTTGAGGTGGACAGGGGCGGCGACATTACCTACCACGGCCCCGGCCAGCTGGTGGTATATCCCATTGTTCGCCTGGGCGATTTGGGGATAGGCGTTCGGGAGTACGTGCACCGGCTGGAGGAGGTGGTGGTGCGCACCGTTGGCGCGTATGGGGTGGCCGGCGGGCGTATGGAGAAGGCGGCGGGGGTGTGGTTAGACGCCGCAACGCCGGCTGCCCGCAAGATATGCGCCATCGGCATCAGGTGCTCGCACGGCGTCACCATGCACGGCTTTGCCCTGAACGTGAGCGCCGACCTGACCTGCTTTGGCGACATCAACCCCTGCGGGTTTGCAGACAGGGGGGTAACGTCGCTGGAAAAGGAAACCGGACGGAAGGTAGACATGGAGGGCGTAAAGATGCTCGTCCGGCAGCGCTTCTCGGATGTTTTTGGGGTAGCGCTCTCGGAGAAAATTTCTCCTCCACCTACTTCACCGGAATGAACCCGACATTCGCTATAATTTTTTGCCCTGCGTCCGACAGCACGTAGGCGATAAATGGCTTTACGCTGCTCTCCGATTGCGCGGTATAGTAGTAAAACAGGGGGCGCGAAATGGGGTAAGCCTTACTTTTTGCGTTGGCAGCCGACGGCTCGACAAAGCTTTTCCCGCCATCGTACGATACGTGGATTGCTTTTACGCCCTTGTTGAGGTAGGCCAGCCCCACGTAGCCGATAGCCCCTCCGGTTTGGCTCACCGACTGTATGATAGCCCCGGTGGCGGGCATGTTCATAATGCCATTCACGTAGCTTTTGTTTTTCAGCACGCTCTCCTTAAAGAACTCGTACGTTCCCGACGACGTTTCGCGGGCGTAGGGCACTATTTTCAGGTTGTCGCCGCCCACCTCCTTCCAGTTCCTGATTTTTCCGGTAAAGATACCCTCCAGCTGCTCGCGGGTAAGGTTTTGCACCTTGTTGGAGGGATGCACAATAACGGCCAGCGCGTCGAAAGCAGCCACCACCTCTTTGGCTGCTTTGCCGCTTGCCTGCAGCCTTTGCCGCTCGTCGAACTTGATTTTTCGCGAGGACTGCGCAATATCCGTTGTTCCCTCAACCAGCGCCGATATGCCAACGCCGCTGCCGCCGCCGGTTACGGTAACGGTTTGCCGGGCGTTGGCTTTCATGTAGCTTTCGGCTTCCCGCTGCGACAGGGGTAGCATGGTGTCGGAGCCTTTTATGCGTTGGGCGTGAGCGCTGCACAGTATGCCTGCAAGCATGGCGGCGGCCAAAATTGTCTGCTTCATAAGTTGTCGTATTTAATTTTGCAGCAAAATTAGCGTCAGCATGTTACAGAATTGTTACGGGGAGGCTGCAAGGCAGCTAAGAAGCTGCTTTCGCATTTTTGTTAGGTACTTAGTGTCTGTCCGAAAACCCCACATTTTTGGCATAGTTGATAATAAATGTGCATACCCAAGCTGCTCTTTTCTGTTTTTTCATCATAAAAAACCTACTTCCGGTCGAAAACAGGAAAAATTAATCCTTTAAAGCAGCATATTCTGATTAAAGATGTGATTTTCTTCACGTTACATCATAGCAATCCCCGGCTTTCCTTAAAAGCCCTTCCTGTATTCCCTACGCAGCTCTTTGGAGAAGGTGCGCCTCGCGGCGGTAGCCCGCCTGCAGCTTACGGCCAATGCAGCACAGGTTGTACGCGCATACCGCCCAGCCGACATACCGGCGGAAGTGAGCGATACCCCTGTCCGGACAGCGGGATAGCCCCCTCGTCTCCAGCGAGTGAATGTTCGATTCTACGGCGCTGTGCTGCCTGCGCAGCTTTTTGAAGCTTTTATCGGCCTCGCGCTGGGCTTCTTCCTGGCTACACTTACCCTTCTTGGGCAGAATAACCTCCGGAATGACCAGCGCGAGCAGCGCCCGGTTATCCGGATGCCAGTAGCCTTTGTCAAAGCTCCACGACCCGATCTCAAACAGCGGCGTGAGGCGGTCGGCCAGCGCGAGCACCAGCTGAGAATCGGACTGATGGTCAACCGTCTGGTACGATACTATCAGCTGGTGCTGGTCGGTAGTAATGTTCACCTTCTTCCCCAGCTCGACCTGGGGGCGCTGCTTGCCCTTGGCTATCCATTCGGTGTAAGGCTCAAAGATGGAGAAGAGCTTCTCCCCCTCCGGTATTTTTTCTCCCTTGAGCAGCCGCCTGCTTACTAAGTCAATATGC
>JAISAC010000218.1 GCA_031266935.1 Prevotellaceae bacterium | reverse complement strand
GGAACGTTGCCTTTTCTACCGAGCGATTCATTCCTACGGAATGAGCAAAAGCGACAATTTGAATTACACCCTTTGCCACACATCATAAAACTGCTATATCTTGTTTACTTCGCATCTCTAAATTGGCACTATAAAATGATAATCAGCAGCATTGGTATTCTTAGTTTTTAGTTCTTAGTTTTTAGTTTTTAGTTCTCCTACTGAAGGTAAAATTCATTTTGCGTAAGGTTCCTGTTTATTTCTACGGCGCCCACGTAGATAGGCCAGTAGTGAAACCAGCTGTCGAGGTACTTCACCTGCAGGGATGCCTGCTTTTCCGGCGGTGCGCTGTTGATGGCCATGTTGAGGAGGTACTCCCTGTTTTCGCCGGCGTAATTATCGCGGCGGGCGTGGCGCAGAACGTCGTACCAGCGCTTTCCCTCAAAAACAAACTCCCTGGCGCGCTCCTCCAAAATCAGCTTTTCCAGCGTTTTCCCGTTGATGGGGTACGACATCTTGTTGCCCGCCCCCTCCACGGCGTTGGCCCTCTCCCTTACTTGCTGCACCAGCCCGTACGCCTCCTCCAACCAATCCTGCCGGTTGCCGCTTTGTATGGCCAGCTGGGTCAGCGCTTCGGCCCTCATGAGCATCACGTCGGGGAAGCGGTAAATAATCCAGTGCGGAAAGCTCCTCTCCGTGCGCCGCGTCCCCGAAAGGCCGGCGCCAACAAACTTCCACGCATAGCCCTGCTGGTAGGTGTTGCGGCGAATATCCCTCACATCCAAATCGTACTCGTACACCGGAAAGAGAACGCCGTCGAGGATAGCGTCGTTGGCTGCCAGCACAGGCCGGCTGGAGCTGGAGTTGTACATCGCAAAGAACGGGTCGTTCAGCGATTCGTGCACCTTGGGGAACTGCAGCTCAAAGATGCTCTCCACAGAATTGCCGGTAACGTAAAGCTGGTCGAACCACAGCTCTACGTCGGCCATGTTGGCGTAGTAGGCGGTATCTACCACCTCGTCGGCGGCATTTCTTACCTCTACCGACTCGCGCCCCACCGGAATGAGCGAAAATTGCCCCGAGCCGATAACCTCCACGCACAAGCTGTTGCAGCTTTCGTAGCTTCCCTGCCAGAGGTAAATATCGGCAAGCAGGGTTTTTGCCGCCAGGTCGGTAAAGCGCCCCTTGGTCTTGTCGATGGCGCCGTAGCTGCGGGGCAGGCGCGGTATGGCAGCCACCAGGTGGCTCACCAGCGTATCCAGTATATCGCTGCCCTTTGCCTTGGCGGGGTAGTAATCCTGCGCGTCGCTGTTGGACGCTGTCAGCACCAGCGGCACATCCTGAAACGAGCGAACAAGGTAAAAGTACATCAGGCTGCGAATGGCAGTAACCTCGGCTACGTACTGCCGGTAGAGCGACTCCGTAAAGGTTTGGTCGAGCTCCCTGACCAGCTCCGATTTTTCGATAATCTTGTTGCACTGATTAATGGTGTTGTAGAACTCGTCCCACTTAACAATCCCGTTTTCGGGAGAGATTTCGCCCCTGATGATATTCTTAATGCCGGCGTCGGCCGAAGGGCCGTCCGTTACCAAGTCGGCTCTAAGCTCGCCCCAGTATATCATGTTGCTCACCAAAGCTTTGTTTAGCAGCGATGAGTAGCAACCTATCACCATAGAGTGGACGTCCTCTTTGGTTTTCCAGTAGTCGTCCTCCACCACGCCATCGTATGGCTTCAAGTCAAGCCAGCCGGAGCACGAAGCCAGCGTAGCTGCAAGCGCAGCAGCGTATAAGTATTTTTTCATAATAATATTGTCAATAGTTAATTGTTAATTATTAATTATTAATTATTAATTAAAACGTTACGTTCACGCTCATCATAAACTCCATGTTGCTTGGCGCCTTCGATTCGTCGTAGCCTATGGAGTAAACATCCTTGGATACGTTGCGGATGCTGACCTCCGGGTTCATTCCGGTGTAGCTTGTCCACGTAAAAAGGTTATATACGGTAAAGTTCAGGTTCAGGTCGGACAAGCCTAACTTCTGTATCATCCCCTTATCAAAATTATACCTGAGCGTCAGCGATTTGAATTTCAGAAACGAGCCATCCTCCACATATCGGTCGGAGCCAAGCCAGTTGTAGCCCTTCCTGTAGAGGGCGCGCGGCAGCAAGTCCGACGGAGCCTCGTCGGGGTTTTCGTAAGGGTACGTCCACCGGCGCAGGGTGGCTGTGCTTTGGTTGTTAAAATCGTACATCTTCTCCATGTTCATTTTTGTAGAGTTAACAATGTCAAAGCCGTAGCGAAAGTAGAAGTAGGCGTCGAGCGTCCACTTTTTGTACTTTACGGTAGGGCCAAATCCGCCCAGCAGCAGCGGGTTGGCGTTACCCAAGTACACGATGTCCATGTAGTTGATGTTGCCGTCGTAGTTGACGTCGCCGTACCGGGCGTCTCCGGCCTCAAAGAGGTATCCGTTGGTGGGGTACCAAAACTGCATCTGCACCGGAATGCGCTCGCCCTTGCTGTTGTAGGTGTATATCTTGTTGCCGTTGGCGTCGCGCGCAATGGTTTGGTCTTGATTGAGGTAAACGCCCTCGTAGCGGTAGCCGTAGAACGATCCGAGGGGATTTCCCTCCTGTATGCGCGCCATGAACTTGCCGTTTTCGGCGGTGGGCGTTACCGAGAGGGGCACGTTGTCGCTCAGCGAGCGTATCATATTTTGGTTTTGCGAAAGCTGCACCCTGAAATCCACCTGCCAGTCGGAGGTTTTTACGGGCGTAGCGAACACGCTCATCTCCCAGCCGTCGTTGTCCATAGCGCCAACGTTCATGTATATTTTGCTGACACCCGACGTGCTCGGTATGCCTACATCGGGAAACATCAGGTCGTCCGTCCGCTTTCTGTACCACTCCAAGTCGATGTTCAGGCGGTTGTTGAAGGCAATGATGTTTGCGCCGAGGTTGAGCTCCCGCGTTTTTTCCCAGCGCAGGTTGGTCAGCTCCATGCTCGAGGAGTACACGCCCAGCTCGTCGGTGTAGGTGTAGCCGTAGGTGTAGTAGCGGTTGTAGAAGAGGTAGTTCTTGTCCGGCACTTTTCCGCTTTGCCCGTAGCTTGCGCGGAGGCTCAGGTCGTTCAGGAACTTCAAGTCGCGCACGTAAGGTTCGCCGGATACCCTCCAGCGCCCCGAAATGCTGGGAAACATCCCGTATCGGTAGCCTGCGCCAAAGCGCGAGTTGCCGTCCATGGTGGCCACGCCGTCGATGATGTAGCGGTCAAAGAAGCTCCATCCGGCAAACAGCGTAGCTTGCACCGACCTCTCCTGCGACCGCCCGGAGTTTGGCGAAATCAGGCGCGAGGGGTTGGAGGGGTCGGCAAGGTAAATGGAGGCCGTGTTTGACGCGACGGACGAGAACGCCTCTGCCTGCCTGTCGGTAGTATTGAGCTTGGCAAACGTGGTGAGCTTAGCCCACTCGCTAATTTTTGGCGTGAACGCAAGCGTATTATATACTTGCACAATAAACGTTTCGTCGTCGGAGTCCTGTACTCGGTTCACGGTATTCTCTGTCCACGGCCTTCCGGTGGCAACCTGCGGCAGCGAGCCTTTATTTTTGTTGCTGCCGATGTCAAACCCCACCGTGCCCGTATATTCCAGCACTTCGGGCAGTATCCGGTACAGCATGGTAAAGTTGGGGCGTACGCGGTCGCTTATCGAGTAGCGGTTGCTCTCGTTGGCCATTGCCACGGGGTTGTATATGCCCTTTTCGTTTTTGCTCAGGTCGGCAGAGGTAAAATTCCCCTGCGGCGTTTCGGATGGCGAAAAGTAGTTGGGCGTACGTACGCCGTCCTCCGTATATTCGTACACCGACTGGTTGGGCATCTTGGTGTAGGTGGTTGCAAGTATATCCCTCATGTAGGCGTTTTTGCTCTCCCCGTGCACGTAGCTCATGTCGGCCACCACCCGTATCCGGTCGGAGATGTTGTAGTTGAGGTTAAGGGTGGTCGTAAAGCGGTTGTAGTTGGTGTTGATAATGTTTCCATCCTCGTTCAGGAGGTTTACCGATATGCGGTACACCGCCTTTTCGCCTCCCCCCGACAGGGCAAAGTTGTGCTCGTGCTTGAACGAGGGTTTTTGTATTTCGCCCACCCAGTCGGTATTTTGGCCGTAGTTGTAAAAGTAAAAAGGGTTGTTGGGGTCGCGCGCAAACTCCGGGTAGGACGTTAAGTTCAGCGGTGTGCCGGCGTTCATGGCGGCCTCCCGAATGAGGGTGGTGTACTGGTCGCCGTTGAGCGTAGGGATGGCGTCGCGCGGTACCGACACGGTGCCCTTGAAGCTGTACGACAGGCGCGGCTTCCCAATGGTACCCTGCTTTGTCCGTATCATCAGCACGCCGTTGGCGCCCTTGCTGCCGTACATGGCGGTAGAGGCCGCGTCCTTGAGCACGGTGATTTCCTGAATATCGCTGGGCGAAATGTTCAGCAGCTGAGAGTAGCTCTCCTCGTCGGCGGTGGCAAAGTCGAAGTCCGACGAGATGGTGGTTTCGTAAGGAATACCGTTGACCACAATCAGCGGGTCGGCGCTGTTGTTGATAGAGGCGGTGCCGCGTATGCGAATGGACATGCCCGAGCCGGGCTGACCGGAGTTGGCCACAATATCCACGCCCGCCAGCCGGCCTTGCAGCGCCTGGTCGATAGAGGTTACCGGCAGCGCGTCGATATCCTTTGTATCGAGCTTGCTGTAGGCGTACGTCATATCCCGCTCGTCGATGTTGAGCGAGCCGATGGTAACCTTCTTTTTGGCCGAAATCACCACCTCGTCTATATCAACCGACGATTCCTCCAGCAGCACGTTGATAACGGCTGCGTTGCCAATGGCAACGGTTTGGCTCCGGTAGCCCATGTACGTAAACGCCAGCGTTTGGCCTGCAGCGTTGCGCACGGTGATGCTAAAGTTGCCGTTCATGTCGGTTTGCGCTCCCCCCACAATACGGTTATCCCGGTCTTTTTCGATAACGCTTACGCCAATCAGGGGGCCGCCCTTATCGGTTACCTTTCCCCGTATCAGTATTTTATCCTGGGCAAGCGCCGGCAGGATGGCCAGCATAGCAACAACCGGCGTGAGAGCGAGTATTTGAATTAACTTCCTCATAGCTTAATATTGAATTTCAGTAACGGATTTCAAAGCTGTCAATTAACCTCCGATTCGTGTATCAGGTAGCCGTCTATTTCGTGCACCACCGTCCTGGGGGCAAAGAGGTTGCTGCGCTTTTCGCCCCTCACCACCGATACCGACTGGAAAGGCGTAGATTTTTCGGTCGAAAAGCGCAGCTTTCCCCCATCCTTCTCCACCTTGAGAAACGTGCTGTTTATCAGCTCTACCTTCAGGTTGGTGGTGGTAACGGCAAAATCCATCGCCGTGCCGGCGGCGGACAGCACCTTGCTGTAGCCGTCGTCTATGTACAGCGTTCCCGGTATGATGTGGTACCGGAAAAAGTTGATTGCCTGGTTGAGCCGCTCCTCGCCAATGGACACAAGCGAAGGATCAATGTCGTTCACAAGCGACCGGATGTTGGCTAAATCGTATATATACCCATGCGCAATGGCAGAATCTATGGCGTTGTTGGCGGGCAGCAGGACAGTCCACATCGACTCTTTGCTCAGCGTATACTTCTGCTTTTCGTTCTCGGCAAAGAATAGCATATAGTCCACCGCCTTTGAAATGTTCGGGTTATTGCTGTTTGCTTTTGCCGCGGTAAGGTAGTCCGTCAGCTCGCCGTCCGTATAGTCGTCGTTGGAGGAGTACTGCAGCAGCGCGTCGATGGTATATACCGTGCCGTTCAAAAATTGCTTGACGGGGGTTACCGTTACCCACTCGTTCCGGTCGCAGTTGCCCACCATTTGCACCCGGCTGTCCTTGTAGCGTATCATGTCGCCGTTGTCGTTCAGGGCGTAGCTGTAGCCGCCGTAGTCGTTGAGCAGCGGGCCTTGTTCGTCGAATTTGAAGCGGGTATCGGCAGCTGCGGAGGCGTTCAGGCGCTTAAAAACGTGCGACCGCACCAGCCGCCTCATGCGCGTATCCGTTACGGTAGCGCCCAAACCCTTAAAGTCAAAAGCGTCGGATTCGTACGTAAAGCCGTCGGCCTTCAGCGCCTCGTCCGACGGGAGGAGAACGATGTAATCCTCCTCGTCGTACCCGTTGAGCGGGCAGTAGAGCAGCTCCTGCAAAAGGGTGGCCGAAAAATATTTCCGAAGCGCCTCGTAAAAATATCCGTAGGTGTTGGGCCGCAGTATCACCTCGGTCAGCACGGTTTCAAAGCTAGGGCTTTTGACGTAGGCGTTGGAGCCGTAGAAAAACCCGTTGCTGGCCGGACGGATGTCGGTGCACACGCCTTCGTAGCCGGCGCCGGCGGGGCCTTCGCCGTTGATGTAGGCGCCCGAGCCGTTTTTGGCACCCCTGTACTCTCCCGGCCATATCATGTTGCTCACCATGTGCGCGTTGATGAAATCTTGCACCAGCTCAACGGGCAGCTCGCTCAGCGACGAGTAGCCGTAATCCCTGATTTTTTCGTTGTAAAACTTCTCTACCGCGGTGTTGTTTGGGGCAAATATGGTGTAGCCTTCCGACTCCGGGCTTACCTCGTCCAGCGGGTTAAAAAAGCGCTCGCAGTTGATCGGCACGTCCAGCGCGGGGTACGCCTTAATATACACGCTGCCGAGGTTGCGCAAAGGGTACATGGTTTGGAAGTACTGCGTTACGAACAGCGATGTGTAGTAGCCGTAAAACAGCGGCTCCTTTAGAGGATTTTTCAGCTCTATCAGCTCCCTGAAGCTGGAGTACTGCGGGTCGCCAAAAAGTATATCCTCCAAGTTGGGCAGCGGCTCGTTCACGCCGTCTATCTCGTGCGCCACTCCGTTGGACGAAAGCATATCCTGCTTAACTACCGAGGCGCCCTGTACGTTTTTGCCCGTGTAGGTAGAGTTGGGATAAAACGTGTTGTAGTCGGCTGCCGTAAGCGGCGTTTGCCGCGCGCCAAAGTAGCGCGACAGGTAAAAAGGCAAATACTTGTAGTTGTTGTCATTCGTGGTATAGCCTATCGTACCTGCGGCCGCTATTGTCGGGCTGACAACCCAGACAGAGTCCTGCCGCACTTCGTCGTACTCACGGTGAATTGTTTCATAGTACGGCGTTCGTTTCTTCACGCTGCTCAGCGTGTCCCACCCGTTGCTCAGGATGTCCGTCAGGCGGTCAAACTCGTACCGGTCGTACAGCATGGAGTAGGCCACAATTTTCTCCACCTCGCTCTGGGGAATATCCTCTACCGCGCCGTACCCCTTGGACGTGAGGTAGGCTTTGACGGCGTCGTCGTTGGGGGCAAAAACCGTCCAAAGCCCGTTTCCCTTGAGCGAAGCGGCGTACATCGTTCTCTCCACGCATTGCAGGTAAAGCCCGAAGCGCCCTTGCTCCTGCAGCTCCTCGTAAACAGGCTTGCGCCCCCACTCCGGCGCTGCGTAGTATTCGTCGCGCTCCCGCTGGCACTGCGCTACGGGAAAAAGCAGCAGCAGCAAAAGAAATTTGTGTAAGTAGTTTTTCATGGATTTACAGTAGTGCTTATGTTAATTTAATTATAATTTTTAATTTTTATTTTATTTGCATTAATCATTACACGATTTTAAATAAAAATAATTCCCTTTTTCATCAATCACAACACCGGTAATGAGCAAATTATAAATATTGGCTTTTTCTATAAAAGTTAAGAGAAAAAAATTCCTGTCGTCATAACCGAAATCTACATTTATCTTTTCACTTTCAACATAATATCTATCTTTGGTATAGATATCCAATGTTTGTTTATATATTATTTTCAGTGAATCCAATGCAGCATCAAAATCAGTACCGATTCTATTTTGATATACTATTGTTGCGCATCCATTGTCAATTGTAAATGCTTTATTTTCATTAAAAATTGCCTCTTCTTGTATATCATTTTCGTCAGGACAATACCATGATCGCAAATAATAATTTCCTTTGGAATCAAGTACATCTGAATACATTCCGCAGTCGCCATAGGCTATCCCGTAGAAATCTCTGTTGTCATAATCAAATAGAACTTTTAATAATTCTTTGCTTATTTCCAAAGAAATATTTTTATACTTACAAAGAGAATCTAATGCAAAATCAAAATCATTACCGATTTTTCCAATATATTCAAGCGTTTCACAAGGTCTTTCTTTAATTCTGATTTCAGTTAAATCCGGTTGATTTTCCAAACCGGAATTTTCGGTGTTTGTATCACATGCAATAAAAAACGTTGCAAGTAGTATGGGTAATAATAGCTGCCTCATAACATTTTATTTATTGATAATTATTTTTTCTGTTTTTGTTTGATTGGTTGATGAAATAGTCAAAAAATAAGTCCCTGTTGAAAAATCAGAAACAGATACAGGGAGCGTATAAATACCTGCCTGTTGATTTTGCTTGGGTAGTATTGTCTTTATTTTTTGCCCGAGAAAATTTACTAATTCAATCAACAAAGGTATTTCCGCATTTAATGAATAGGTAATATTAATAAACTCACCGGAAAGACTGGGATATGCTGTATATGAAAAATCAGGTGCGTTTTTGACAGGAATCTCATTCATATCGTCATATTTTTCAGGCATATTTTGAATCATTATTTTAGGGGCGGGAAAAGAACTTGTGCCACAGTCATGAATATTTTCAATTGTTGCAGAAAATTCTGCCCCCAATTTAACTGAGAAACCGGGTTCTAAAGTTATACTGTTCCCTGCTCTCATGTTTAGGGTATTCCCGTTATTAATGTTTACTGTTCCGCCGGTTGTTATATTTTGTTTGGCAATAACGTCGGCATACTGACTGTTAGGGACATCACTGCTTGTAAATGTTATACTGTTTTCCGGTTGTCGAAATGTCATTATGCTATTTGACTGTTCATTCCAAACTCTTGTATTATTATTAGTGGAAGTCGTACCCATCGGAACACCTCCATAAGTAACATTTGGATTTGACCAATATAGTAACCTTGTACAAGATCCACATGCATCTGGATATGCCATAATAGTTCTCCATGTATTTGATGGGTTGACATATCCGTGTCCATAGGCAAAAGGAGTTTGTGTATTATCAACATAGGGATCATGTCTGCAACCGAGCAAATGACCTATTTCATGTCCAAATGAATAATT
>JAISAC010000190.1 GCA_031266935.1 Prevotellaceae bacterium | reverse complement strand
TAAATCCCGTAGGGATGGCATGTCGGTAGAAGATGACATGTTGGTTAATGTCGATAAATCCCGTAGAGCCTGCCCCGAGCGTAGCCGAGGGGGATGGCATGTCGGACAACGAATTATTTTTCTACCGACATGTCATCCCTACGGGATTTTTGTTGGACGACGAATTATTTTTCTACCAACATGTCATCCCTACGGGATTTTTCCGAACAGCGCATTGATTTCTACCAGCATCTTGTGCCTAACAGCACAAAAATAGAACGAAAATATTTTTATGCGAATATCACATTTTTGACACCCCACCCTGCGGGGCGGGAGAGCGTCGAATCAAAAAAAGAAATAGCCAAATATATTTGCTTTTAGCCCGCAAGGTATTTGCTTTTTGAAGGCAAATGGCTACCTTTGCAGCGCAAGCCGAGCAGCTGCGCTGCACAGGGGATGCATCCCGCTGGGATGCAAAGACGACATGGAGCATTTAACGACACGGAGCATTTATGCATATACTATTTATTTTTTTATTCCTATTAAGCCATGAAATCTCAAGAATATATTGCTAACGAGCTGGAAATCTTCGGTAAAAAGTTTCCCTGTATGCGCGCCATAAACCCTTACGCTCCATTTGCCATTTTTATTTTTGCTAAACTTTTGCAGAGAATTTTCTAAAAAAAATTGATGTTGACCTGGACGGATAATATTAAGGCGCTACAGGATATGCTTGGCAACGCCAGGCGCGCCCTCGTGGTGTCGCACATGAACCCCGACGGCGACGCCGTGGGCGCGTCGATGGCGTGGTGGAGCTACCTGAGATCCGCCTGCCCGAGCATGGAGGTGCGCGTGGCATTTCCAAACAAATTCCCGGAGTTCCTGGGGTGGATAGAGGGAGCAGAGCAGGCGATTGCCTACACCGATAAAAAGGAGGCAACGCTGGAGTACCTGAAGGACTGCGACCTCGTTTTTTGCCTCGACTTTAACGACCTCAGCCGCCTGGACACCCTGGGCGAAGCGCTGTCAGCCCATAGCGTACCCCGCGTGCTGATTGACCACCACCTGCAGCCGGCCAAGGAGTTTGACCTCGTCTTTTCGGATGTTTCGATGAGCTCCACCGCCGAGCTTGTCTATCGCATAGTGCTTGCCTTGGACGGCAAGCCGCTGCTCTCTAAGGGCGCTGCCGAGGCGCTGTACGTGGGGCTGATAACCGATACGGGGTCGTTCAGCTTTGGCGTCAAAACGCCGGAAACGTTCCGCATAGCAGCCGACCTCATGGAGCTTGGCGTAGACAAGGACGAGGTGGCCAGCAAGGTTTACGACAGCTACTCCGAAAAGCGTATGCGCCTGCTGGGCTACTGCCTGCACAGCAAAATGCGGGTGTTTCCGAAGCAAAAGGCGGCGTATATTTCGCTTTCGCGGGAGGAGCTGGATAAGTTTTGCTTTCAGCCCGGCGATACGGAGGGGTTTGTCAACTTTCCGCTCTCCATAAAGAAAGTTGCGCTGTCGGCCTTGCTGACCGAGTCGCAGGATAAAACCCACATTCGCGTTTCGCTCCGCTCAAAGGGCAAAACCATTTCGGTAAACGAGCTGGCGCGTAAATACTTCAACGGCGGCGGCCATTTCAACGCCTCGGGCGGAAAATACTTCGACTCGCTGAAAAATTGTGAGGCTTACTTTGAAAATATCCTGAAGACTGATTTTTAATGTCCTACTTTTGATGTTCTACTTTTGATGTTCTACAGGTTACCAATAGCATACGGCAGGCAAGAAGCAAAACAAATCAAAATTTTGCTTGTATATCTTGCGTTTTTTGTACTTTTGCAGGTGCAATGCGGCGATCCGCACGAGCAGCAGCCCTACGCACCGGCGGTATCACCCGGCAGGCAGCGGCTGCAGGAGGTGAATAGGTACCTGAACGAAAAGGAGCAAGATATTCTGCAGTCGTACGTCAGGCGCCAGCAGCTGGACATGAGGCAGAGCGGCACGGGCTACTTTTACCAGGTGGCCGAGACGGGCCGGGGCAGCCAAATATCAACAGGCGACGTGGCGCTGCTGCACGGCAGCATTTTTTTGATTGACGGTACGCCTTGCTACACGTACGGCGAGCAGCGCCCGCTGGAGGTGGCCGTAGGAAGCTTTTCCGGCATCACGGCGCTGAATACGGCGCTGCTGGGCGTGAGGCAGGGAAGCCACGTGCGCTTCGTAATACCGGCCTACCTTGCGTTTGGCCTTTTGGGCGACGGAGGTAGAGTGCCGCCCCGCAGCTCGCTGGTATGCGACTTTTTTGTGGCAAAGGTGAACGGAAAGTAGCCCCGCAAATTATTAATTATTAATTATTTTTCATAACGCTATTGGCATGGAGCTTACCAACGTTACTGTAGGTGCGACTTGTAACCGGGTTTACGGGCTTCTCGGCGCTGCCCTCGGGCGCAGGGGGGTGGCGGTAGGCGTGGGGCTGGTAGCCTTGCTGCTGCTTGCGCTTGGCGTACAGGCGCAAGCCTATACCCCGCTGAGCAAGGATGTTCGCTACCGTATTCACGCGCAGGGCAGTGGAGGCGCGAAGGTAAGCCGGAGATGCCACGTGCAGCTCTCCCTGAGCGCAGCAACGCAGCAGGGCGCCAACGTATTTGCGGATGTTTGCTGGCTGCCGACAGGCGAAGAGCCGAGCTGTAATTCTTTTGAGGTGAGCCTCATGGTGCTTTCGCGGGGCGACAGCGCCGAGTTCCTGCTGCCTGCCGGAATGCTTTCGTCGAGCCTGATCAGCTACCCCAAGCTCAAGGGTGTGTCCGATAGCGAAACGCTGCGCGTGGGCGTGCGCGTGCTGCGCGTGGTAGAGCCGGACATTGTGCTGGACGATGCCTACGAAAAGTTTTGCGAGGATTACCGTCGCTACGAGAAGCGGCTGACCCAGCAATACCTGCAGCGGCATACCGGGTTCAAGGCGGCAGGCGATATCTGGAAAAAGCAGAAAAAGCAGGGCAACGGCCAAAAGGCAGAGAAGGCCGGTAACGCAATGCTGATTACGTATGAGGGCTTTTTTCTTAACGGCGCACCGTTCGACTCCAACGGAAAAGACGGGCAGCCTTTTCGCTACGTGCGGGGGCAGCAGTGGCAGGTGATACCGGGGCTGGCAACGGCTCTTGCCGCCATGAGCGAGGGCGAAAAGGCGGAGCTTGTTCTCCCCTCGGCGCTTGCCTTCGGCGCAAAAGGGCTTGCCGATATTGTGCCGCCTTTCACTTCTGTGGTGTACGAAGTGGAGGTGCTGAAGGTGATTAAGTAACGTAATTGTAAGTTGTTTGTGAAAAATTGCATGAAAAGAAGCGCGCTATCGGGCTATAAGCGATACGTCAGGTTTTGTTTTCTGCTCACGCTCGCTGTTGCTCCGTCGTGCAAAGACGACGATACGGAGGAGAAGCAGCGCGAGAGCATTGAGCGCTACATTACCGCTACGCTAAGAGCGGAGGTTGACGAAAAGGACGGCGTGTACTACGTGCCGCGGTCTGTTGACTCAAGCCCCGATAGAGTGCCGGTGGAGCCGGGCGATATGGTGGAGCTGGAGTACGAAGCGATGACGCTTAGCGGTGTCCTTTTTGCGGCAAGCAATGACTCAACAGCATGGCGGAATGGGCTGGAGCCATACCCCGGAGGCGGAAACAGAGCGGAAGTAGAAGTTGGCAGCGGTAAGCTGATAGCCGGCTTGGACAGAGGCCTGCTACGCATGGCGCTGGGCGAGCAGGCTTTGCTGCTGTTCCCCTTTACGCTGGGTTACGGCAATGAGCATGTGGGGCTGGTGCCATCGCAGTCGGCGCTAATTTTCAACGTGCTGGTAACGAAGGTGGATAAGCGCTACTGAGGTTGTTTGTTATAAAAATTAGGTTTGGGAATGAGGTTCTTTTGAGGATACAACCTCATTATCTCATTTGGGGAGTTTTTAGAAATTTCATAAATAGCATATAAATTTATAAAATAAAAATAAAATAAAAAGATATGGCTTGCTTGAGAAAATATTTTGCGCCGCTGGCGCTGGCTATGGCTGTCCTCACTTTTTCGCGCTGCGCAAAAGAACCCTCCGTGTCGGAGCAGGAAAACGAGCTGCAGCTGATAAAATCTACCGTTAATGTGCATTTTCCCAACGCGGAATCCATAAAAGATGATGGCAGCATGTGGCTGATTGCCCACCGGCAAAATACCTCCGGGCATAGCGCAAAGCCGCAAGAAGAGAGCTACGTAGAATTTGGCTACCACGGTGAGCTGCTTCCCGTTCTGCGAAGCGTTGTTTACCAAACCACCGATTCGCTGAAAGCGCACCTGTTGGGCACCTTTGCCGCTACAACGCACTACGCTCCCATGTTTTCCTACTACCACAAAGACTACATGCAGGCAGCCCTGCATACGGCGCTTGGGGGAATGAGCGTGGGCGACTCCCTCACGGTGCTGTCGGCGTCGTGGCATGCCTTTGGATCGGCGGGCGCTACCGGCGTACCGGCAAATACGCCGGTTATCTTTACCGTTAAGCTCAACGAAATTGTAGCGAACGCCGACTCTGCCCTTGCGCGCGAGCGGCGCATGGTGGAGAAGTACGTGAGCGACTACAACAGCAATAATTCTCCACAGCTTGTGCAGGCGGTGGATTCCACGGGGACGCCGCTGCCGGGAATTTACGTTTGCTACATTGATACCGTTCAGCGAAACGATACTGTACTGTGCGCCAAAACAGGCGAAACGCTGAACCTAAAGTACTCCGGCTACTACCTTCGCGATGGATTTTTGCTGGATTCCAACATTGGGAAGGATGCCTACAAGGCAGGGTGGAGCGTTGACACAACCTCTACAACGTCCACGTATCAAACCTACTACAGCCACACCTTCTCGAAAGCGCTGCTGTCGTCAGCCTCAATAAAGGCATTTGACGTGGCGCTGCTCAACATCGCGGAGGGCAGCAAGGTCGAAGTGGTATTTACCTCCGAATACGGCTACGGCGCCGCCGGTACCACCACCAACGCCTCCCGCCCGATATACCCCTACACGCCGCTGCGCTTCTACATTTCGTTTGAGAGCATACAGTAGCGGCAGCGCGGCAGTAAAAATAAGGTTATTTCTTTGGTTGCGTCTCAAATCCGCTGCTGGTTTCGCGGGCTACTTTCCGATGCAAAAATTTTTGAAGATATTGTCCAGAATGTCCGTATCTGCAATGGCTCCGGTGATGCTGCCGAGGCGCTGCGCGGCCTCGCGAATTTCGAATGCGATGAGCTCTTCGCCCAGCTTGCCGTCAAGCCCTTCAAGCGCACGGGTCAGCGCCTGCTGCGCGGAGGCGAGCGCCTCGTAGTGGCGGAGGTTGCTCACAATGCCGACGTCGAGGTTGTCGGGGAGGGCTGCCAGCTGCACGAGCTGCTCCTCCAGCGTGGCCATACCCGCACGGGTTTTGGCCGAAATTGTAAGCGCTCTGCACAGCGGCTGCAGGGCGCTTTCCTTTTCTGCCAGCTCGGCGCTATCTACCTTATCGGCTTTGTTGAGCAGCGCGATGGTCGTTTTTTTGCCGTCCACCTTTTGCAGGAGCGCAAGCAGGTTGCTCCGCAGCTCGGCGGCGCTGAGGGTTGCATCCAGCACCGCCAGCACAATTTGCGCCTGCTCCAGCTTTTGGTAGCTGCGGTCAATGCCCAGCTGCTCCACGTAGCCTGCGCCGGAGCGGATGCCGGCGGTATCAATAAAGCGAAACAGCACGCCGCCCAGCGTTACGCAGTCTTCGATGGCGTCGCGCGTGGTGCCGGCCTCGCTCGACACCAGCGCCCTCTCTTCGTTGAGCAGCGCGTTGAGCAGGGTGCTCTTGCCCACGTTGGGGCTGCCGGCAATGACCACCGGAATACCTTTTTTTATGGCGTTGCCCACGGCGAACGAGTCGGTCAACTTGGCTGTGGCGCGCAGAATATCTTTCAGGAGGGCGGTAAGCTCGTCGCGGTCGGCAAAATCTACGTCCTCGTCGGCAAAATCAAGCTCGAGCTCCAGCATGGAGGCAAAGTGCAGCAACTTTTCGCGCAGCGCCTTAATTTCGGCGGAGTAGCCGCCGCGCATTTGCTGCATGGCCACGCGGTGCATGGCGCGCGTACCGGATGCTATGAGGTCACCCACCGCTTCGGCCTGCGAAAGGTCTATTTTGCCGTTCAGGAAGGCGCGCATGGTAAACTCGCCGGGCTGGGCAGACTGCGCCCCCGCGTCAATGAGCGCCTGCATGATTTTTTGCTGAATGTAGGTGGAGCCATGGCACGAAATTTCTACCGTATCCTCGCCCGTGTACGAGGCCGGCGCACGAAAAACGGAGACCAGCGCCTCGTCAATCGCTTCGCCGCTGTGGGCAATGCTTCCAAAGTGCACCGTGCCTGCTTTTTGCTCGGCCAACCGCTTGCCGGAGGGGGAGGTAAAAATCCGGTCGGCAATGGCCAGCGCCTGCGCTCCGCTCAGGCGAATGGCTGCAATGCCGCCCGTTCCCGGCGGAGTGGAGATGGCTGCTATGGTGGACGTCAAATCTATCACGGCGTTGATTGTTTAGCGTTGGAGTCAGGGATTGTAGTAGATTCCGGGAAAACAGGAGTAGCGCTCGTATATGGTTTTTCGGATAGTGTTGATAGCAGCGAAGCAGCCGTACCCGTTTTCGATGTTAGACGGGATAGACACCGGCTCGGTAAAGAAACCTATTTCGCTGCGCTGGAGCGCCAAGCTGCGGTGATGCTCATAGGTAACAGCGGAGAGGTGCGAGATGCAAATGTCTATGCTTGTACGCTGCTCGTACTGTTGCGAAGCGGTGTCGCACGGAAGCGGGTCGGAGGCTTTGACGAGCCACTCCTGCAGCAGCAAATCTATCGTACCGGTGGCGTTGGCAAAGGACATATCGGACATCAACATGCGCTCAAAGAGGTAAACATCTTCAAAGTTCTCTATAGACAGCGGATTGGCTTCCATATCGGGATTGTCCTGAATTAGCGCCCTGTTGCCTGTCGCTACGGGAGGCGTTTCCGTGTAGGAAGTGTAGGCATATACTGTGGTAGATTCGAGCCGGAACATGTAGTAATTTCTGTCGCGGGAGTTGTCCTTAAGGCGGATGTTTAGCGGGTAGAAATCCATGTCGCCTCCGGAACTGTAGCCTCCCGAACGCCCTACAAAGTATGGGTAGCGCTTGTGAATTTTTCTCCCTGTATCCAGCGCTATATCTTCAACGGCGGGGTCAGCGGGCATTACGACGGTTGCCGTTGCGGTAGGGTAACCCTCTATCTCAAGCGTCAGCCGGTAGGTGCTGCCTGCTTTGAGCGCCAAGCCTTTTTCTTCGAAAGAAAAGCCGCTGTCGGAAGGGCGTAGCGACATATCGAAACCCTGTTCGTTGCTGAAAATTCCATAGATGAAGTTGTCGTCCTCGTAGAGCGACACAACGCCTTTGCGTATAATCGTGCGACTCTCGCTCTGCCATTTTTTATACGACCCCAACGAGCGCGCCTCCGTGAAGTTGATGCTGAATGTGCCGTTGTCGGTATCTATGGCTGCGCTCACGGCAAGCTTGGGCGGAAAGTTGGACGGCGCAACATCAATCTCCTGTATCATGTTGTCGCAGCCGGCAAGCGCAGCGCCGAACAGCAGCATTGCCCGTAGCGTATATCCGGCAGTCCAAAGGTTGTACATGGCTCAAAATTTAAATTGGTAGCTTATCGAAGGAATAATGGGGAACAAGCTCACCTGCATGTAGCGGTAGCGTGTCTGCTCGCCTGTGTCCGGCGCAAAAAAATCTGTTACGCCATACCTGTTGTCTTTTGTAGCGCTGATGTAGTAGGGGTTTCTGCGGTTGTAGGCGTTGAACACGCCGAATATCCACCGGCGCTCGTACAGCCTTTTTTTCTTAATGAGGCTAATGCTCAAGTCGAGCCGGTGGTACGGCGCCATCCGGTAGCCGTTGCGCTCGCTGTACGCCGTTACGTCCTCCTGCACATCGGGGTATATCGGGTCGGTAGCGTCGAATATGCCCACCGGTATGGTAACGCAGCTGCCCGACCCAAATACCCACGTTCCGGAAACCTCTACCCTTTTTCCGAACTTTTGCATCAGCACGATGCTAATATCGTGCCGGCGGTCGTACTTGTAGCTGAAGCGCTTGCCGTGGTTTAGCGCCTCGAACTGCCTGTCGGACCACGAGAGGGTGTAGCCAATCCATCCCGTAAACGACCCCGTTTTTTTCTGGGCAAAAAATTCCATACCGTAGCTGCGCCCCTCGCCCTGCAGCACCTTATCCTCCCACTGGCTGTGCACGTCGAACACCGATGCGCCTTCCTTGTACTCAATTACGTTGCTCATCGTTTTGTAGTACCCTTCAAGGCTCAGCTCGTATTCGCTTCGGAAGTTGCAGGCAAGCCCTGCGGCCACTTGGTCGGAGTACTGCGGGCGAAGCATGTCGGTGGTAGGTACCCAAAGGTCGGTAGGCATTCCGAGGTTGGAGTTAGTCAGCAGGTGAACGTACTGCGCCATGCGCGAGTAGGCGGCTTTGGCAGAGAGGTCGTCCGTGAGGAGGTAGCGCGCCGACAGGCGGGGTTGCGGCGCGTGGTAAGACTCTCCGCGTACGCTGAACATCGACCAGCGCAGCCCGGCGTTGGCCTTCAGGCGATCGGTCAGACGGATGTCGTCCTCGGCGTACAGGCTGTACTCTTGGGTGCGCGTCTTTTTTCCGCCGAAATCAACCGGTATTGCTTCGGCTGTAACCCCAATGGAGCCGGGGTTGAAGGTGTGGAAGGTAAAGTTCCCGCCAAAGCGAATGTAGTGGTTGGGCGAGGGCAGGTAGTCAAACGCCATCTGCCCGCTCCAGTCCTCAATGCCCGACAGGTAGTCCATTCCAAAGTACTCCTCTGTATTTTCCATCGGCGATTTTTCCCACTGCTTCATGTAAATATTCATCCGGTAGCGGCTGTACGTCAGGGTAGTGTTTCCAAACAGCTGGTTGGTGAAAACGTGGTTCCACCGGAACGCGCCGGTGATGTTGCCCCACGCCAACCCCACATCGCTTTTTGTCTTGGTGGTGGAGGCGCTGTACTCGTCGTCCTTATCCTCCGACTCCACGTAGAACTTGTCGTCGCCCATGTAGGCGCTCAGGTAGATGCGGTCGTTGGAGGAAATGCGGTGGTTGATTTTGGCGTTAACGTCGTAAAAGTAGTAGCCCGGCATTACGGTTTGGTCTGCCGTAGCGTTGGCCGACGCGATAAAGGGGCGCGCGAGCAAGTCAATGTAGGTGCGCCGCGCCGAAACGATAAAAGATGTTCGGTCTTTGAATATAGGCCCCTCAAGGGTAAGCCGCGACGCCACTATGCCTATGGAGCCTTCGCCGTGAAATCGCTGCATGTTTCCCTCCTTCATGCTAATGTCAATTACCGACGAAACGCGCCCGCCGTGCCTTGCCGGAAATCCACCCTTGAGCAGCTCAATGTTGTTGATGGCGTCGGCGTTAAACACCGAGAAGAAGCCAAACAGGTGCGAGGCGTTGTAAACGGGTACGCCGTCGAGCAGTATCAGGTTTTGGTCGGGGCCTCCGCCCCGCACGTACAGCCCGCTGCTGCCTTCGCCCCCCGACTGTATGCCGGGCATCAGCTGTAGCGCTTTCAGCACGTCCACCTCGCCCAGCAGGGCAGGTATCGCCTTCACCTGTGCAATCGGTATGTGCAGGGCGCTCATCTGCGTACGGTCTTGTATCTGGTCGGACTTTCGGGTAGTTACTACCACCTCCTCCAGCAACGCCGAGCTGACCATATCAACGTCAACTACCACATCCCTGTCGAGCACGAATGACCGAATTTGCGTGGCGTAGCCAACATACGAGTACACCAACTCTACCGGCCCTGCGGGTAGGGTGAGGCTGTAGAAGCCGTATTGGTTGGACGAAGTGCCCAGCCTGTCGGAGCGGTTGTAGAGCGTAGCGCCTATCAGGTTTTCCGAGCTGAAGCTATCCCTCATGTATCCGCTTATGGTGTACTTTTGAGCCGTCAGCTGCCGCTCTGCGCTTTGAGCACAGAGAGCGAAAGGAACGCCGCAAAAAAGCAGCAAAACAGCGTAAATCTTACACATAATCATTCGCAGCAGCTGTGCGCACGCTATTTACGGTTCAACCGCGCAGCTTCTCCTTGTACTTCGCAAGCTGCTTTTTGAGCACCTCAACGTTCAGGTCAATTGCCTCTTCGAACGTTTTGCACTTATGCTCTGCAAAGAGGTCGTTACCGGGCACCTCAAGCTTTATTTTGACAATTTTGTTTTTTTCATCCGACACATTCTCAAGGCTCATGGCAACCTCTGCGCTTACAATGCCGTCAAAAAACTTGTCGAGCTTACTTATTTTTTCTTCTGCAAATGCCAGCAGCTTTTGGTCGGCATTGAATTTAATAGATTGAATTTTTGTGTTCATAAAGCAATTAGATTTTTGGATTTTAAATTTCAAATTTTGGATTTCAGATTTACCATCCCATCCCACCCC
>JAISAC010000188.1 GCA_031266935.1 Prevotellaceae bacterium | reverse complement strand
TTTGTTTTTCAAAAAAATGAACAGATACACGATAATGTGATAGGGATGTACATCGAAAAGTATTATTACAAAACGGGAACATATGGAAATAATTCACCCTGATAATTTATGACACCACCGAAAGGATAAGTAAAAATGCAGAGATAAATGCAGAGGTTACGGAACAAAAAATTTCACGAGTATGAAAAAGGGTTACCCGAAAATTGCTGCTACGGCAGCGTTAATGGCCGTAGCTGCTTCGCTTTTTGGGCAAGGAGGCAGCAGCAATACGCAGCGCCATCCGGCCGAACCGGAAATGGTGTTGGTGCAGGGCGGCACATTTGAAATGGGCTGCACCAACGAGCAGGGCAGCGACTGCGCCGACGACGTGCAGCCGGTTCACAGCGTAACGCTGAGCAACTTTTACATTGGCAAGTACGAGGTAACGCAGGCGCAGTGGGAAGCGCTAATGGATAGCAACCCGTCAAACTTTAGGGGAGGTAACCTGCCGGTAGAAACGGTGAGCTGGGACGATGCCCAAAAGTTTATAGAGCGCTTGAACGCCGCCACCGGCAAGCAGTACCGCCTACCCACCGAAGCCGAGTGGGAGTACGCCGCGCGGGGCGGGAGCAAAAGCAAAGGTTACCAATATTCGGGAAGCAGCTCCGTTGAAGAAGTAGCATGGTTTAGCGATAATTCGGAGGGGGCAACCCATCCTGTGGGAGCAAAGCGCCCCAACGAGCTGGGCATATACGATATGAGCGGGAACGTTTGGGAGTGGTGCTACGACCGGTACGGCAGCTATCCTGCTTCGGCGCAGCATAATCCTGCAGGCGCTTCTTCCGGCTCCTACCGCGTGTTTCGGGGCGGCAGCTGGGCATACGATGCGAGCTACTGCCCCGTGTTTGACCGCGGCGGCAACTCGTCCGGCGACCGTGGCTACAGCTTCGGGTTTCGGCTCGCTTGCAGCTAAAAAAATGGAGGTTGCTCAAAATTCATAATTCAAAATTAGCATGAAAAACATTCTCATCACCGGAGGCGCCGGGTTTATTGGCTCGCACGTGGTGCGCCGCTTAGTAAGGAGGTATCCGGAGTACGGCATTGTCTGCTACGACAAGCTGACGTACGCCGGAAATCTGGAAAATCTCGCCGATGTAAAAGAGGCGCCAAACTACCGCTTTGTGAAGGGCGATATTTGCGACGCCGAGCTGCTGCGACAGGTCTTTGCCGAACACCGCATAGCCGGCGTGCTCCACCTGGCCGCCGAGTCGCACGTTGACCGCTCCATTGCCAACCCGATGGAGTTTATCCGCACCAACATTGTGGGGACGGTAACGCTGCTCAACGCGGCCAAGATCGCGTGGAGCGGCGATTTTGACGGCAAAAGGTTTTACCACATTTCCACCGACGAGGTGTACGGAGCGCTAAGCGCTACCGGCTTCTTTACCGAGGACACCAAGTACGCCCCCCACAGCCCCTACTCGGCCTCCAAAGCCAGCTCCGACCACTTGGTGCGCGCCTATCACGATACCTACGGGCTGCCCGTGGTGATAACGAACTGCTCCAACAACTACGGCCCCAACCATTTTCCGGAAAAGCTCATCCCGCTTGCCATCAACAACATCAGGACGGGAAAGCCTATCCCCATTTACGGCAAGGGCGAGAACGTGCGCGACTGGCTTTACGTGGAAGACCACGCCGCCGCCATCGACCTTGTATTTCATGAGGGGAAAACCGGCGAGACTTACAACATTGGCGGGCACAACGAGTGGACAAACATTGCGCTGATAAAGCTGCTGTGCGCGCTCATGGACAAAAAGCTGGGGCGGCCGGAGGGCACATCGGCCAAGCAAATTACCTACGTTACCGACCGCGCCGGCCACGACCTGCGCTACGCCATCGACGCCTCAAAAATTCAGCGCGAGCTGGGCTGGATGCCCTCCGTTACCTTTGAGCAGGGGTTGGAAAAAACGGTAGACTGGTACCTCGCCAACCAGGCCTGGCTGGAGCGCGTGGTAAGCGGCGAGTACGAAAAATACTACGAGCAGCAGTACGGGAAAAACTGAGTGCTTCGTACCCACAACCCGCAGGGTTGAATGTGAATAACCCCCAATGAAGCGAAGCGATTGGGGGATTACGGCAAAGATAGCGCGTACCTACAACCCGCAGGGTTGAATGTGAATAACCCCCAATGAAGCGAAGCGATTGGGGGATTATGGCAAAGATAGCGCGTACCCACAACCCGCAGGGTTGAATGTGAATAACCCCCAATGAAGCGAAGCGATTGGGGGATTACGGCTCATTTTCGCCTCGTATAATCAAAAAAAAAATAATAATAATGGCCTATACACAAGTTCTTTACCACATCGTTTTACGGACAAAATGTAACGAACCTACTATCGCTCAAGAAAATGTATCTTCTTTATACAAATACATTTGGGGTATTATTAAAAACAAAAAAGGGATGCTATACCGTATAAATGGCGTAGAAGATCATATTCATATTCTCTCTGATTTACATCCGAGTTTTGCTTTAGCTGATTATGTAAAGAGCATTAAGGTTGCCACATCGCTTTGGATGAAGCAATCCTCTGATTTTCCATCATTTCGGGGTTGGGAAGAAGGGTATGCTGCATTTACGTATTCCTATAAAGAAAAGGATATATTAATTCGTTACATTAAAAATCAACGGGAGCATCATCGCAAAGAGAACATGCAGGATGAATTAAAGCGAATATGGATAGAAAACGGTATGGAGCCGGACGCACGTTATTTTGCATAGCTTTTTATTCAACCCTTCGGGTTGCGGGTACAGGGAGCATCTTCGCGGGGCCCCCAATCGCTTCGCTTCATTGGGGGTTATTCATATTCAACCCTGCGGGTTGCAGATACGACAAATTGAAATGTCCCGTTTAAAATGCCAATAGCCATTAAAGTTTTGTGATTATTGGCCGATATTGTACCTATTTTAGCGAAAAAAGTTAGCCATGAATATCGTTATTGCAGGCGCCGGCGAGGTGGGTACGCACCTCTCGAAGCTGCTCTCGGAGGGCAGCCACAGCATCACCGTTGTTGACCCGAGCGAGGAGCGGCTCCGCGCTGTGAAGTCGGGTACCGACGTGGTAACCGTGCAGGGCAGCACAACCTCGCTCGAGGTGCTGGAGAAAGCCGGCATCCATAAGGCCGACCTGCTTATTGCCGTTACCCCAAGCGAAGATACCAACATTGTTACCTGCATGTTGGGCAAAAAAATGGGCGCCGGGCAAACCGTTGCCCGCATTGACCACAACGAATACCTCGACGTTGAAAACCGAAGAACGTTTACCCACGCCGGCATCGACAACATGTTTTACCCCGAAAAAATTGCGGCAAGCGAAATCGTAAACCTGCTTAGCCAAACCAGCACCTCGGAGTACATCGAGTTTGCCAACGGCAAGCTGGTGATGATGGTGTTTTCGCTGGACGACGACGCGCCCATCGTAGGGAAAACCATAGCCGAGGCAACCCGCCATGCAAAGACACTCGAGTACCGCGTTATTGCCATCAACCGCAGCGAAAAAACAATCATCCCCCACCGCTTTGATGCGTTTGAAGCCGGCGACCAGCTCTACATGATGACCACGCGCAGCGGCATGAGCGAAATGCTGGAGTTCTCGGGCAAGGAGAACATTGAGGTGCACAACATGATAATCCTCGGCGGAAGCCGCATTGGGATAAAGGTGGCCACCTCGCTCGACCGGCGCCTGAACATTAAAATCATTGAGCAGCAAAAAGAGCGCTGCGTGAAGCTGGCCGAAATGTTCAAAAACGCCATGATTATTAACGGCGACGGGCGAAACGCAGACCTCCTGCTCGAGGAAGGGCTGCAAAAAACCGACGCCTTTGTTGCCGTTACGGGAAGCTCCGAAACCAACATCCTGGCCTGCCTGCTAGCAAAGCAAATGGGCGTACAGCGAACCATTGCCGAAGTCGAAAACCTCGACTACATACAGCTGGCCGAAAGCATTGGCATTAATACCATCATCAACAAAAAGCTCATCACCGCAGGGCACATCTTTAGGTTCACCCAAAATACCAACGTGCAGGCAATGAAGTACCTCACCGGCTCCGACGCCGAGGCGCTGGAGTTTATTGCCAAAACCGGATGCCGGGCAAGCAAGGCGGCCATCAAAGATTTGGAGCTTCCGGCAAACGCTATCATTGGCGGCATCGTGCGCGGCGGAAAAGGCGTTATCGCCACGGGCGTTACCGAAGTAAAAGCCGGCGACCACGTAATAGTGTTTGCGCTGGGTGTAGATGCTGCCGTAGTAGGCGAGTTTTTTCGGTGAGCGTCAAGGCCGGAAAAAGCAACAATCGGCTTAAAAAAAAGGCGGGAAGCTCCACCAACTTCGGAGCCTCCCGCTTTTGGCCGGGTAAGGCGAGCTGCCTAAAATATGTACCCCAAGGATACGGTAAAGCCCTGCACCTTGTAGCTGTGGTCTTTTACGAGGTCGTTAAGCCCCCAGCTGTAGCGCCCCATGAGCTGGAGCTTCGAGAATAAATCTATCCCCGCTCCGACCCCAATGCCGTAGTCAAATTTGTTCATTTCCTGCTTGGTCGGCGGCGCTACGGCAGCGGCAGCGTTGCGGACAAAAGTTGTTACATCGCTAAGCGAGTAGCGCAGGTAGGGGGTGAGCGCTATAAACGGGCGCGCTATCTTTACGTCAATCCCCCACGTAATGTTGATGGGGATATCAATGTACGAGGCGCTCTTTGAGGCACTTTCATTACTCTCGTTGATGTACGAAATGGATTGGTTCAGGTAAAGCACCTCCGGCTGAATTCCCAAGCCTATGATGGGAATGTTGACCTGCCCAAAAAGTCCGGCGTGAAATCCAAGACCCGACGCGTCCTTGACATCCGCCAAATTTGTTTCGAGGTGCGGCGCATTAATGCCTGCCTTAACGCCAAAAGCAAGCGTTTTGGCCTGCGCAGCGGTACACGTTCCCACAAGGGCTACGATAAGCAATACTTTTTTCATCTTTCTTTTTCTTTTTATTTTTGTAAGCCTAATTTTATTGAACACTATTGACATCAGCTTATCGCTGATGGTCTATTTAACTTTTTTCGCTTTCACGTATGTTTCGTTCAACCCGCTCAGCACCTCGGAGGTGATGTTGAGCGTCGGGTTGCCGTAGAGCACAACGGTGCTGCCGCTGGTGCTCAAGATAAGGCTGTACCTTTTTGTCTGGTTATACTCGTTGACGTAGGTTTGGATGTTGTTCTGTATTTGGCGCAGCATTACGGATTCTTCTTCCTGCAGCTCGCCCTGCAACTCCTGGCGCAGCTGCAGCAGCTCCTGCTCGCGCTTTGCCAACCCTTCTTGCAGCTGCTGCGCCTGAGAGCGCGTTACCAAGCCTTTTTCTACCTTATCCTGAAAATCGCGGGCGTCGCTTTCAAATTTTTTCATCCGCGCCGTGAAGTCGGCGTCTTTCTTTTTTGCTTTTGCTTCAAACTCCTTTTGCAAATCAAAGTACATGTCGTAGCCGCGCACCAGCGAGTCAATATTAACATATACTATTCCCTCTCCTGCAACGGCTTGCCCGTCGGCCAAAGGTTCAGGTGCGCCTGTTGAGGCGTTTTTGTTGCCCAGCATGATGTACAGAGACAACGCCGTTACGCCAAACGATACTGCGGCAGAAAGCGCCGCCGCAGCGATAATGGTTGAAAAAGATTTTTTCATTTTACTTTATTTTGATTTTGACCACCAAACAAATAATGCTGGGGCAAAGGTAACAATTATTGCGATGTTTGCAAAAAAATACCTGAAAGGGGGGGCATTTCAAATTCAAGGAAATACATGAAAATACGAATATCGGGTTTCTACAAGTGAAGCAGCGAGCTCCCTGCCCCGCATGTCCTGAGCGCGAAGTTTTTTGCCGGTAACTGCACGAAAAAAGAATTATATCAATTTAACTTACTTATTTTTTCTTTTTTTGTCGTTAATAAAAAAAATCCCCTATATTTGCGCATTCATTTTTTGAACGATAACGTAATAATACGACATGACGCTACGATTTGAGCATAGATTTCCTTTCGCAGCTGCCGCACTTCCGGCAGCACTTATCTGTTTGATTTACTTGATTTTACAAACTCTGCATGGGGGGGGGGGGTAAATTGCTCATTTTCAACAAATTATAGTATTTTCTTCATATATCGTTGTGCCGCAACAGGACTTTTGTCGTGTTGCGGTTTTTTTTTTCGATTTTTTATTTCAAATAATTTTTTTACGCACTAAATTTTCAAAAAGATGAAAAAAGCAAATCTATTTTGTTTAAGCCTGCCGCTGATGGTAGCAGTAATGTTTACGGGTTGCGAAGAGGACAGTTCAACCGAAAATTCCGCGATTAAAGTGGAAAGCAGCTCGGCATTGACCCAAAACGTCTTTGCCGACGAAACGCAGGGCAAAGGCGGCGTAACGTTCACAACCGCCGATGCGTGGACATCTTCGATTACCGAAAAAACAGCTGCGCCTGCCCAATCGTCTTCGCTAAAATCTGCGCAAGCTGTGAGCTGGATTTCAATCGACCCCAGCAGCGGCGACAAGGCTGGCGACTACACGGTTACCATCAGCCTTGAAACGAATTTAACAGGGGCAGACCGCACGGCAATCGTCACGATTATTTGCGGAGATTCGGAAATCACCATTACCGTTACGCAAAAGGCAACAAAAGAGGACGGTACAGCGCCAGCGCCGTTAACTCAACAACAAATTATTGACTTACTGAAAAATGCCTGGGTTAATACAAAAGCGTCGCCGAAAATTGCCGTATCGGTAACCAATGCCGCCTTAGCGTATCCTATGATTTTTGAAACCAATCAGGTACAAAAAAAATCGTTGTCTGCAACAGTAAACGACGCTATTTTCAGTGAATTTGAATATATTGATAACTTGACGAAATATGTTTACGAAAACGGAACAAAATATCGCGAAGAATTGTCGTCCGATTTCTGGAATGATTATGCCAATATCAATGAAATGTTCAACGACGGTGGCTTTGTGCCTGAAAATTATTTCTGGACAGCCCGCGGCAAGGTTTATGCGGGAGTTACCCAGGACATGGACCCTATAGACGTAACGATTGAGCTGACGGCAGACAATAAAATAAAAACACTGCATATTGTTGATGTTGATGATGGCGTGGTAGATGATGATGTTAGGGCAACTTTTTCCTACACCAGCGTCAATCCTGCTTTCCCGGCAGGTTTCGATAAAGCGGATTTTCTGCTGAAAGGCTCCGAGCAGTACGGCGGAACGGGAACATTTACCAATACGATGGCAGCCGACCAGCCGCTGGCGGTGGACGGAGCGAAGTACCTCATATCACAAATACGTTTTTATAAAGAGGGCGCAGATATGGTTGGCGCTTTATATCTTGATATTCATTTTCCCGGGCAAGCCGCCGGCGTTCCGCTTCCGGCAGGAATCTATCACTTTGAAAATTACGGTCAATCCATACAGGAATATGGCTTCTATTGCCAAAAAGGCGTACTTGGGGGAATGGTATACTATGGGAAAGGAGGAACCGTAACCGTTTCGATTGACGGCGATATTTATACCATAAATGTTGATATGGATACTTACCACGAATATTCCGACTCGACAACAGGCAAAATCCGCGGCGCATATACCGGATATTTACCGGCAGAACAATGGTAATCGTTCCTGAATAGCCCGCGTAGCGTATAACGAAACACCGGCATGCTTTTTTAGTTATGAATTAAGAATTAAGAATTATCGCCCGCTTGCAGCGGGCGATGGTTTTTTGTGGGGGTCGGTGTTTTATACAAATTTATTTATATCTTTGTATCACGATAAAAACATTTCCACAATGGATACTTTGCAAGTACAAATAAACAACCATAGCGTTTACCGCCTTTTAGAAGATTTGGAAGCGCTTCATTTCATTTCGGTGAAAAGAGAAAGCGTACGGCAACCGCAAAAAATCTCTGAAAAGTATGCCGGCAAGTTACCGTCCGCTATCGCAGACGAACTTCAACAGTACGTCACAAAAAGCCGTAACGAATGGGAAAATCACAATATTTAATGGATACCAATGCCGTTATTGATTATCTCGGCAACAATATTCCTGCTATGGGCATGGGCTTCCTGAATGAAGTAATGGACACCAAGCCGCAAGTATCTGTCATTACCAAAATCGAAGTGCTCGGATTTAATGCTCCCGCAACGCATTACCGATTACTTACTCAATTTATGAGTGATGTAATAGTATTAAACTTAACAGATAAAATAGTGGAAACATGTATTGATATAAGGAAAAAGTGCCACATTAAACTGCCTGATGCTATTATAGCTGCCACTGCGTTGGCATATGACCTTGTTTTAATAACCCGTAATATTTCGGATTTCAAAAATATACCCGGGTTACGCTTTATTAACCCACATGGGTAGCGGCGTTGCATGCAACGCCGCCTTTCTTAATAAGCAGCGAAAAAGAACAAGCCACCTTAACAGCGCAAGGTTACCTGCTGCTTTGTGTTTTTAAAAATCGGCTCGTCAAGTATTTCCGTACCGGCATATCGTAAAGCTTCAGGCAGGCATAAGCTAAAATGATGCTGCCCACAACAACGCCTGCCGCGCCGGGCAGCGATTCCCGAAAGGTGAGGTTATTATTCTTTACCCAGGCATAGTACAGGTAAATAAAGGGGTAGTGCACCATGTACAGAGGGTAGGAAATATCTCCCAAAAACTTGCATATCCGAATCGTATATTTATCGGCGCTTTTTCCCGAAGCCCCAAGGTAGACAAGCAGCGGAAAGAACACAGCGCAGCACACCGTATCGTACACCCCGTTCAGCCATAAATGCTCGGCTCCGCCTATGCGCGGTACCGCCAGGAGGGCAACAACCGACAGGCTGCATATCCAAAATGCTCCCCTTACCCTGACAGGCTTAAAAATGCGGGAAAGGAGCAATCCTACAGAAAAAGAAAACAGCAGCCGCAGGGAGCCGCCGGTAAACTCTACGCCGGTCAGCGAAAATCCGACACATATATCGCCCAGCGCCCCCAGCACGGCAAATGCCGCCAAGCCGCATCCGGCAGCAAGAACCAGCAGCGCAAGAATTTTGGTGGCAAGCCTACGAAGGAGCAGGGCGTAGAGAATGCTGCCGATGTACTCAAAGAATAAAGACCAGCTTGGCCCGTTCAGCGGAAACATTTCTCCCACGCCTCGAATTTCGCTCGCGGGAGTAACCGGAATCAGCAGCATGGTAAAAAGCGTGGCGATAAGCAAAGCCACGGCCGGCACTGTCGATACATCCCAGGCGGAGCAGCCTTGAGCGTAGAACATGGCTGCCCCTATAGCAGCGCCCATCACTACCATCGGGTGCAGGCGTATTACTCTGCGCTTGATGAAGTCTTTGGTTTTCATTGCTCCCCAGCGATTGTCATAAGCATAGCCTACAACAAACCCCGACAGCATAAAGAAAAAATCGACGGCCAAATACCCGTGGTTGATTCTTTGGTCTAAATGGCTGGTCGCAAAAGCTTCAAATATGTGGAAGCATACCACCGTGACGGCCGCCACTCCGCGCAGCCCGTCGAGCATGTCGTAGTGAGGTTTGGTATCGGCAAATGCAGCTGTGGGAGTTTGTATTTTCAGCATAAGGTAATTTTTTCTATGCTCTACCTTTAATATTCCGGCATTTCAAAAGTAAAGCAGCGCAAAAGTAAGCAATTTTTCTAAATGCGCCACAAGCAGTGCTGATATGTACAATAGTATTTCTCCCGAGCAGCTACGCTCTGTCGGTTAGAAAAAAAATTTATACCTTTGCGGCAAGCAAGCGGCAAGCAAATGGCAAGCTGCTCGGAACTTGCCGCCTCCCGAGGCGAGATGAACGATTTATTCAAAAAAAATGCAAAGCAGTGGCTTTAACCTCCAAAATAAAACCCGACCCCGTTTTAGATCTCATCAAGTCGATGACTAAGGCCGAGAAGCGCTCATTTCGGCTGTACGCAACGCGCATTAGCGACAGCAAGAACGCCAAGTTTATTGCGCTTTTTGACGCTATGGATGAAGTTGCCGCGTTTGACGAGGCAAAAATTCTGAAAAAAAGCGGCGTCCCGAAATCGCAGCTGGCCAACGTAAAAATTTACCTCTACCACCAGCTGCTTACCAGCCTTCGCCAGAGCGGCGTGGATGGCTACGACGACATCTCACTGCACGAGCAGCTGGACTTTGCGCGTATTCTTTACGCTAAGGGAATGTACCGGCAAAGCCTCAAAATTTTGGACCGCGCCAAGCATCAGGCTGTAGGCAGGCAGCAGTTTACCATAGCGCTGGAGATAGTTGAGTTTGAAAAGCTGATAGAGTCGCAGTTCATAACCCGCAGCTCAACAACCCGCGCCGACGACCTTACTACAGAGGTGCAAAACCTGAGCAGCACCATACAAAAAGCCAGCGAATTTTCGAACCTCGCCATCCAGCTGTACGCGCTGTACCTCAAGCGCGGCCACGTGCGCAACCGCAACGACATCATGTTTGTGGAGGACTACTTTGCCAAGCATCGCCCCAAGTTCGACGTGCGCCGGCAGGGTGTGCACGAGCAGCTGTACATGAACCTGTCGAACTACTGGTACAGCTACATCCTGCAAGACTTCCTGGCATGCTACCGCCACACGCAGCGCAACGTAGATATGTTTACCGAATACCCCATGCTCAAGCAGAGCATGTCGAGCCTGTACTTCAAATCGTTCAACTACCTGCTCGAAAGCCTTTTTTACCTGCGCCACTACTCGCGCTTCAAGGAGGTGCTGGAGGCAGTACATGCGGAAATAGTAAAGAGGGAGAACATCGTCAACCAAAACGCCGAAATCCTGGCGCGCTCATTTTACTACGCCAACCGCATGAATCTCCACTTCATGGACGGCAACTTTTCCGACGGGCTGGAAATTGTCCCCGAGCTGCTTGAGTTTATCAAGGAGAACGAAAACAAAATCGACCAGCACCACATCTTGGTATTCTACTACAAGGTAGCGTGCCTTTACTTTGGCTGCGGCAGCTTCAAGCAGTCAATATCGCTCCTCAACAAGATTATCGACACGCGCGACGAGGACGTGCGCTCCGACCTGCAGTGCTTTGCCCGCATCCTGCGCCTCATTGCCACGTACGAGAGCGGCGACGACCTGATGATGGAGTATCAGGTAAAATCAACCTACCGGTTTTTGGTAAAAATGAACGACCTCAACATCGTGCAGCGCGAAATGCTGGCCTTTTTGAGCAAGTTCGACACCTTCTACCGCAGCGACATCAACGAGCAGTTCCGTGCGCTGCACGAAAAGCTGCTGCTGTACGAAAGCATGCCCTACGAGAAGCGCCCGTTTCTTTACCTTGACCTCACCTCGTGGCTCGAGAGTAAGATGAAAAACGTACCGGTGCAGGAAATTATCCGGCAAAAGTTTACCCGCCGCAGCAGCGCGCAGGCGCTGCTGAGTACGACGAGCGGCGGCGGCGCGGTAGACAACCCGAGAATTTGAAAGTCTAAAAAAAAACAGGAGAATCTTTGGCAAAAGTTGTGATTTATACCGATGGCGCGGCGCGCGGTAACCCCGGTCCGGGTGGCTACGGCGTCATTTTGATTTCCGGCGTTCACCGCAGGGAGCTGTCGCAGGGCTACGCGCTCACCACCAACAACCGTATGGAGCTGATGGCGGCAATTGCAGGCTTAGAGGCGCTAAAAACCGACGGCTGCGAAGTTACCATCTACTCCGACTCCATGTATCTGGTAGATGCGGTGGAAAAAAAATGGGTGTTTGCGTGGGCTGCTACCTCCGACTTTAAGGGTAAAAAAAATCCCGATCTGTGGCTGCGCTTTTTGAAATCTTACCGCCGGCACACGGTGCGGCTTGTATGGGTCAAGGGGCACGCCGACAACCCCAACAACGAGCGCTGCGACAGCTTAGCCGTTGCTGCCAGCAAAGGAGAGCGCCTGCCGGCAGATAGAGGATACGTCTTGAGCCGCGAGCAGGGGTTGAACTTTTGAGCGAAGCCATATTTGTAAATCATCACAGTAAATCGCAACACGAAAATTTTAGAGCCTGTTGAAGCCAACCAAACCATCACATAGCAGCAGCCTTTGCGTTCTTTCGCCCGATAACTTTAGGGATTACGAGCTGATAGATTGCGGCGGCTTTGAGAAGCTGGAGCGCTTTGGGCAATACGTCACGCGGCGACCCGAGCCAAAAGCGGTATGGGCACCGGCGATGCCCGAGAGCGAGTGGAGGGCGCTGGCGCACGCCACCTTCCGGCACGAAAAAGGCGCCAAGAGCAACCTCGACGAGCGCGGAACGTGGACAAAAAAAGCGGGCATGCCCGACCGCTGGCCGGTAAGCTACCGGCACAACGGATTGAACATGGCGTTGAGGCTTGGCCTTACCTCGTTCAAGCACGTAGGAGTATTCCCCGAGCAGGCGGTCAACTGGGATTTTATTTACGACGCATGTAGCCGGCTAAAGAAGGGAGCAAAGGTGCTCAACCTGTTTGCTTACACCGGCGGCGCCTCGCTTGCGGCGTGCGCTGCAGGCGCCGACGTTACCCACCTCGACTCGGTAAGGCAGGCGGTAACATGGGCAAATGACAACATGCAGGCGAGCCGCCTCGACGGTATCCGCTGGCTGGTGGACGACGCGCTGAAGTACGTGCAGCGGCAGGCGCGGCGCGGAACAAAATACAGCGGCGTTATCCTCGACCCGCCGGCGTATGGCCGCGGTCCCGACGGAGAGCGCTGGCTGCTGGCCGAAGGTATTTTGGAGCTGCTGAGCGGAGTGGAAAAAATGCTCGAAAGTCGAAGCTCGTTTTTGGTGCTAAACCTTTACGCGTTGGGCTTCTCTTCGGTGGTTTGCGATACGCTGGTGAGTAGCGTTTTTGGCTGCCCGGCGCAGCGCGAGAGCGGAGAACTGGCGCTGAAGGACAGGTTTGGAAAGCGGCTCCCGTTGAGCGTGTTTACTCGGTTTGCGAGGCTGCCATAGGGCAAAAAAAATCTCCGTGGCCGGCTGCTTTGGCCGGTTTCACGGAGATTTCAAAACCCAATCATGGCAAATAATTCGGGTTATTTATGGTAAAAGGTTGTTGCCTTTTTGCTACGGTTAGGCTATAAGCGCCTTACAAACTTGCAGGCGGTTTCTACACCTACCTACAAATATACAAAATCTATTGGTGCGATGTTCACAACTTGTTCACTTACCCTCATTTTTAACTCTTTTATTTTTCAAATGATTTATAATTAGCCTATTATGATTTGTACGGTGCACTATAAAGAATCAAAATCTGCTATCTTATCATAAAATGACAGATGGGACAAAGTATTTTGTGCAGGAATGATTACCTTTGTTCCCCTTTTACTTCGCAGAAGTAAGTCAGACTCCGTAGCTCAGTTGGTAGAGCAAATGACTCTTAATCATTGGGTCGAGAGTTCGAGCCTCTCCGGGGTCACCAGCGTAAAAACCTTTCAACGCTAACGTTTGAGCGGGATGCAGCCAAAACATCCCGCTTATTTTATGCCCAAATTTGAAAAATATTTTTCAAATTTGGAGAAATTACTCTAAATTTGAGGCCAAATGAGGAGATAGGCGAAGCTATCAAAAAACCCCCTCTACCTTATACATTATTTTTCATGCATAATTTAAGTTACCTAAACTATGGCACGATACTTAGACCCCAAAAATGACTTGCCGTTCAAAAAAATTTTTGGCGAGCACAAGCACCTGCTCATCAGCTTTCTGAACGCCTTGCTCCCCCTGCAAAAGGGGCA
>JAISAC010000122.1 GCA_031266935.1 Prevotellaceae bacterium | reverse complement strand
CTCAAAAGAGCCTCATTACGCCCGGTTCCAACCTCATTTCCAACCTAATTTTTATAACAAAACAACCTCAGTAGCAATATATTACGAATTTATCCCTAACCTCATTACCTCATTTTAAGGAAGTTGGGTTTTTAGGAGTTCCTTTATTGGAGGATTCGTAATTTGCACTCCAAGCTCGTGCCCGAAGCTCTTTATCGTCAATGTTACGCTCTGCCCACATCCCAACAGAAAGCGTAAGAGGCGTACTTTTTTTCTTGAGCTTGGGGGGCGCAGGCATCTGTACTTCGGCTTCAACACCCCACGAGTCGAGCATTCCCAGCAAAACATTCATTTTGCTTTGATCTATATTGTTCTTAAAGATAAGCTGTGTCATAAATTATAAACGGTTTAGGGATAAGAAATAAATAACATATAACGGATATAAAAGTGTCGTCCCTGCGGGACTTGGCGGGAGCCTCCTGCTTGTCCCCGTATGCTTTAGCATACGGAGCGGAGATGCACGGATGCTCGCTTGTCCGGGCAGTCCCGCAGGGACGACAACTTTATTAACTGTTATATCTTGTTTATTCGTCATCTCTTAGTTACTTTGTTCATTATGTGTCTTTTTTACGGCTTTGCATCTTTATGGTTTCACTTTCCAGTAGCCGCCCCTGTCGGGTCCGATTCGCTCAAGCACGCCTTTGGCTTTGAGCTTGGCGATGTTTATTTCTACTTTCCTTTTCGAGATACCTACTGCTAACGATAGTTCGGTAGCCGCCATACAGGGATTTTGGGCAATGCTATCCATAATTTTTTGTTGATTATCGGTCAATTTTTCACCGACCTTTTCACCGACCTTTTCATCACCGACCCTCTTTTCACCGACCTTTTCACCGACCCTTTCAGAGTCTTTTTCCCTTTCATAAGGTTTTTTGGTGTCTTCAGCAGCTCCGCGTTCTTCCAATTCAACAGGAACAGACAGCTTTAAACGCTCGGGCGCAAATGTTTCTTCCCATACAGGCGCTTGCCAGCCTTCTTCCTGCCAGATTGTTCTGATGTTGAACTTCGCGCGGGGCAGCTTTGTGAATTCCCCGTCAGGGGAAAAATAGCAATAGAAAAAACGTGTACCGGTATTTACTGCCCGAACAAGCGAGCATCCGTGCATCTCCACTCCGTATGCTAAAGCATACGGTTAATAAAGTGTCGTCCCTGCGGGACTGCTCGTTGTAGAGACGTGGCACGCCACGTCTCTACGCAGGTATGCTGCAATCCGTATGCTGCAAACCCCGCAGGGGTGACACGCTATTAACCGTATGCTTCAGTATACGGGGACAAGCAGGAGGCTCCCGCTTAGTCCCGCAGGGGACGACACTTTTATATCCGTTATATGTTATTTATTCTTATCCCTTAGCCGTTTTTTTCGTTGTACAATATTTTTGTCCGGTTTCTGCGGCTTTGCAGCTTGTGTTTTCACTTTCCAGTAGCCGCCCTTGTCGGGGCCAACCCTTTCGGTCAAGCCTTTGGCTTTGAGCTGAGAAATATTCCACTCTACTCCACGTCGCGTCAACCCTGTTAATTTAACTAATTCCTCTTGAGTTATATATGGATTATTTTGCAATAGCGCCAATATTTTCTCCACAGTTTTCTCCACAGTTTTTGTCGGTTTCTCCACAGTTTTCTCCACAGTCGCCGTCGGTTTCTCCACAGTTTTCTCCACAGTCGCCGTCAGTTTCTCCACAGTTTTCTCCACAGTCGCCGTCGGTTTCTCCACAGTTTTCTCCACAGTCGCCGTCGGTTGTTTCTCCACAGTTTTCTCCACAGTTTTTCTTTCAGCGCTTTCTTCGATAGATTTATTCATATCCGGTTCGCCTTCAGCAGTTTCTTCTAATTCTACAGGCACAATGAGCGTAGTACGTTCAGCGTCAAAGTTTTCTTCCAAGACGGGATTTCCCCAACCTGTTTGCTTCCAAAGCGTTACTAAATTAAAGATGCCGCTTCCGGCCCTCTCTCCAATATCAATCAGCGCAAACATTTTGAAAATCGCCGGATTACGCGGGTCGCTCACATCGCCTTCGAGTATCTCCTTAATGTCCGGACGACACGTGCCGGGGTTAGCGATTCGGATTCTATTCCTGCTTTTTTCAATTACGATGCCTCGTTTGCCATAATAATCGGCATGAATGACAGAATTTGCCAGCGCCTCACGAATGGCTTTATGAACGGCAGTATCGTCTTCCCGCTCAAAGCCGTTGAGCATACGGAATGGGCGCTTAATATCAGCGGTTACTTTTTCTGCAATGCGGAAAAAGAAGTCGAATACGTTGCCGCTCCACTCGCCCAAGTTGGATACAACGCGGTCGCTCCAGCGTTCATGCCCGTATTTTTCGCGGTAGTCGAGAAAATAATCGGGCAAAATTTGGGTAATCACATCCTCCGTCCCGAACATGACCAGCCCGGCAAGCGTCGGGCAGAACATTCCTTCCTCGTCTTTGCGCACGGCTCCGATTTTTTTAAGAAATTCCACCGTATCCAAGCCGTTCCACACATGGGCAGGCTTGAGCGAAGCAAAGCGATTGCGATAGCGGGCAATGCTCTCCTTGTCCAGCTCATTCCACGAAAGCTCGTAAATCACAGCGCTATCAATTGGCAAATCGGACTGGTCGCGCAGCATGCTTTTTACGGCCTGCTGCGAGCAGCGATAGTCGCCTTCGGCATTGCGGCGAAAAGTTCCGCCCAGCAAATCGTTGTTGATATATACCGGCTTGTCGTGCCTGTCGGCGCGCGGAATTTCAATCACAACAACCTCTTTATCATCAATTTTTTGCCTGTAAATGCGTTTTTCTGCCAGCACGTTGGCGCTTACCTTTTGGCGATTATTGAGCGTATTCCAAATATCTTGAATTTTTCGCGAGGCATCTTGAACTCCGGTTGCTTTCAAAACATTATTTTCTTCCGATACGCCCAAAAGAATCACGCCGCCGTTGGTATTTGCAAAAGCCGAATAGGTCTCCCAAAGCGACGCCGGCAGACCGCCCGCCGCTTTCTTTGCCTCCAAGCGAAAGTTTTCTTTCAGCTGAGCGATATTGGTAATGTCAATCATTTGCTTATACAGTATTTTTGGGGATGCTTGCTTCCCGGAGTGCGTAGCTACGCGATTTCCTTAAAATTATCTTAACGATTTACGTTGTTGCGACCACGAAACGAAAACGTGGACAAAGTTACAATTTTATCTGACAACAATGGCGGGGTTGCTATTATTTTTGTAAGCAGCGCACGGGTCAATCGAAAGCGCTTCAGCCTTTTTTTTGGCGCAGCGGCTGCGCCCGGTTGTGTAAGTAAATAAAAAATTATACCTTAGCTGGCTCAACGGAGGAAAACAAATTTTTTATAAATGAAGAAAGCAATTATTACCGGAATTACGGGGCAGGACGGCGCTTACCTGGCGGAGCTGCTGCTGGCCAAAGGCTACATGGTGCACGGCATAAAGCGCCGTACGTCGCTGTTCAATACGGACAGGATAGACCATTTGTACCAGGACCCTCACGAGCAAAACATTCGCTTTGTGCTGCACTATGGCGATTTGAGCGATTCGATGAACGTAACCCGCATTGTGCAGGAGGTGCAGCCCGACGAGATTTACAACCTTGGCGCCATGTCGCACGTTAAGGTTAGCTTCGACACGCCCGAGTACGCCGCCGATGTGGACGGAGTGGGAACGCTGCGCCTGCTTGAGGCTGTGCGCCTGCTTGGGCTTACCCAAAAAACAAGAATCTATCAGGCGTCCACCTCCGAGCTTTACGGGCTGGTGCAGGAAATTCCGCAAAAGGAAACAACCCCGTTTTACCCCCGCTCGCCCTACGCCTGCGCTAAGCTCTACGCCTACTGGATAACGGTGAACTATCGGGAGGCGTACGGCATGTACGCCTGCAACGGAATACTGTTCAACCACGAGTCGCCGCTGCGCGGGGAAACCTTTGCTACCCGAAAAATCACGCGCGGCGCCGCGCGTATTGCCCTCGGGCTGCAGGATTGCCTCTACATGGGCAATATTGACGCCAAGCGCGATTGGGGACACGCCAAGGATTACGTGCGCGCCATGTGGCTCATGCTGCAACAGGAAAAACCGGAAGACTACGTAATTGCAACAGGCGTAACTACTCCCGTGCGCGACTTTATCCGCATGGCCTTTGCCGAGTTGGGTATTGAGCTGGAGTTTGAGGGCAAAGGCGTAGATGAGTCGGCAAAGGTAAAGTCGTGCAGCAGCAGCGAATACCAGCTGGAAAAGGGAAAGGTGGTGCTGCGTATCAACCCGAAGTACTACCGCCCCACGGAGGTTGACCTGCTCATAGGCGACCCCGGCAAGGCAAAAAGGCAGCTGGGGTGGCAGCCGCAGTACGACCTGCCGGCGCTGGTAAAGGACATGATGGCAAGCGACGTTGCGCTGTTTAAGCGCGATAAGTACCTGCTTCAGGGTGGACACAAGATACTGAACCAGCATGAGTAGAACCCTACAGCATTATTAACTTTCACAATAGCATGAACAGCATGGAAAAAAATGCAAAAATATACGTTGCCGGGCACAACGGGATGGTAGGGTCGGCGCTTGTGCGGAGGCTGCAAAAGGAAGGTTACGGCGCTTTTGTGCTGCGCGCTTCGGGGCAGCTCGACCTGCGCAGCCAGCAGGCGGTAGCCGACTTTTTTGCGCAGGAAAAGCCGGAGTACGTTTTTCTTGCCGCCGCAAAGGTGGGCGGCATTGTGGCCAACAGCACCTACCCCGCCGAGTTTATCTACGACAACCTCGTCATGGAGGCCAACGTTATCCACCAAAGCTACCGGCATGGCGTGAAAAAGCTGATGTTTCTTGGCTCCTCGTGCATTTACCCCAAGCTTGCTCCCCAGCCGCTAACGGAGGAGTACCTGCTGACGGGTGCGCTGGAGCCAACCAACGAGCCTTACGCCATTGCAAAAATTGCAGGCATCAAGCTGTGCGACGCCTACCGCGCGCAGTACGGGTGCAGCTTTATCAGCGTTATGCCCACCAACCTGTACGGCCCCAACGACAATTACAATTTGGAAAAATCGCATGTGCTGCCGGCGCTGATACGCAAAATGAAGCTGGGAAAGTATCTGGAGGAAAACGACTGGAGCAACCTTCGCTCCGACCTCGACAGCAACCCCATTGAGCGCGTCAGCGGCAGGCGTAGCGACAACGATATACTCCACATCCTGGACAAGTATGGCATCCGGCGCGGTAGCGATGGCAGCGTACAGATAGAGCTTTGGGGGACGGGAGCGCCCCTGCGCGAGTTCCTGCACGTTGACGACCTTGCCGACGCCTGCGTTTTTCTGATGAAAACCTACAACGAGGCAGGGTTAGTCAACATTGGCTGCGGCGAAGACCTTTCCATAAAGGAGCTGGCCGGGCTGGTGAAGGAGCTGGTGGGTTACCGGGGCGCAATCGCATGGGACGCCTCCAAACCCGACGGCACACCGCGTAAGCTGATGAGCGTAGAAAAGCTGAAAAATCTTGGATGGACAGCCAAAATAGGGCTAAGAGAAGGAATACAGAGCATTCTATTGCCCCGCAAATGAACATTTCTAATTTTTAGTTTTTAATTTTTAGTTTTTAATTTATGGAAAGCAACCTCTCACAACGGCTGCAAAGCCTTGCCGAATCGCAAACCTTGGCGATGAACCAAAAAACCAAAGACCTGCAAGCAAAAGGTTTTGACATAGTAAACCTCACCGCAGGCGAGCCTGATTTTTTTACCCCCGACCACATAAAAGCAGCTGCAAAAAAAGCGGTGGACGACAACTGCTCGTTCTACACGCCGGTGGACGGCTACATGGATCTGCGCAAGGCTATTGCCGACAAGCTGAAGCGAGAGAATAACCTTGACTACAAGCCCGAGCAGGTTACGGTATCCAACGGCGCCAAGCACTCCCTGGCAAACGCCATCATGAGCTTGGTGGACGAGGGAGATGAGGCGATTATTCCTGCGCCCTACTGGGTGAGCTACTCCGAGCTGGTGAAGCTGGCCGGCGGCAAGAGCATTATTGTGAAAACAACCCTCGAAAGCGGATTTAAGATGACCGCCGCCCAGCTCGAGAGCGCCATCACGCCCAAAACAAAAATGCTTATCCTCTGCTCCCCCTCAAACCCCACGGGCGGCGTATATAGCAGAGAAGAACTCAAGGTGCTGGCGGATGTTGTTGCCAAGCATGACCGTATTTTTGTTATTTCCGACGAGATTTATGAGCACATCAACTTTGTGGGCGGGCACGAGAGCATTGCCCAGTTCGCCAACGTAAAGGACAGGGTTGTGCTTATCAACGGCGTATCCAAGGCGTACGCCATGACCGGCTACCGCATTGGCTACCTTGCCGCCCCGCTGTGGCTTACCAAGGCATGCTCAAAGCTGCAGGGGCAGTTCACCTCCAACCCGTCGAGCATTGCGCAGCGCGCCGCCGTAGCCGCGCTTACGCAGGACAATACGCCAACAAAGGAGATGGCGGTGGCATTCCGGCGTCGCCGCGATTTGGTTATCAAGTGGCTGAACGACATGCCGGGGGTGAAGTGCAACGTGCCCGAGGGCGCTTTTTACGTCTTCCCCGACGTCAGCTCCTTCTTCGGCAAGAGCGACGGCAGCGTAACCGTCAACACCGACATGGACGTATGCCTTTACCTGTTAGACAAGGCGCTTGTTTCCGGCGTTCCCGGCGGCGCTTTCGGCGAGCCTACCTGCATTCGCCTCTCATACGCAACCTCCGATGATAACTTAGAAAAGGCCATGAAAAGCATGAAGGAGGCGCTGGCAAAGCTGAAGTAGGATAAATAGAGTAGGGTAGGGGTACGAAAAATTCAAAATGCTTATTGCAGTGAACAAAAAATGTGTAATTTTGTACACTGCAATAAGCAAAATACGCATATTTATGGACACATTGTTTGAAAAATCGTACAGAAAAGTACAAAGCGTTTCGCTTGGCTTTACCCGAAGCATAATGGATGATATCCGGTGGGATAGCCGCTTGATTGGTATTCGTGGAGCGCGAGGGGTGGGCAAAACAACCCTGCTGCTACAGTACATGAAGCGGTTCTTGCCTCAGGATACTTCGGCGCTGTACGTAAGTTTGGACAACATCTGGTTTGCCGAACACCGCTTGCTTGACCTGGTTGATGCTTTCGTGAAAAAAGGCGGACGCTATCTTTTCGTGGATGAAGTCCATAAATACCCCAGCTGGTCGCAGGAGTTGAAGAATGCTTATGATGATTATCCCGACTTGCACTTGGTTTTCACCGGATCGTCCTCGCTGGCAATTTTGAACGCGTGTGCAGACCTGAGCCGTCGCACCGTAGCTTACCGGATGCAGGGGTTGTCGTTCAGGGAATACTTGAACATAAGCTTGTCCGAAAGCTTTCCGATATTCTCATTGCAGGATATACTCGAAAATCATCATGAAATTTCAGCAGAGGTGCTGAAAAAGGTAAAACCTTTGCAGCACTTCGACCGTTACCTCGAAACGGGCTACTACCCGTTTTCGTTTGAAGCAGGCGAGCTGTACTGCGGCTTGCTGGAAGAGGTAGTCAGCTTGATTCTTGAGATTGAGCTGCCGCGGCTTCGGAACGTAGATATTTCATACGTAACCAACCTGAAGCAGCTGCTGTTGATTATTGCCGAATCGGCATCCTTCACCCCAAACCTGCAGACGCTGAGCGAGCACATCGGGATTAACCGCGCAACGCTTATAGCTTACTTAGACTACTTGCGGGAAGCGCACCTGACGAAGCATCTGTACAGGGATAGCGCCGGCGTTGGCAAGCTGCAAAAACCCGACAAAATTTTCCTCGAAAATACCAACCTTGCCTACGCGCTGGCAGCGCACCGCGCAAATCTGGGGAGCATGAGGGAAAGTTTCTTTTTCAACCAGCTGGAGTATCGCCACAAGATCGCCTACCCCGACAAAGGCGACTTTCTTGTTGATAAAAAGTACACCTTTGAAATCGGCGGGAAAGGCAAAAACAGCCGGCAGATTTACGCGCTCGAAAATGCCTATATTGCTGCTGACGATATAGAGTACGGGCACGAAAACAAAATACCCCTGTGGATGTTTGGATTTTTGTATTGAAGGCAAGCGCAATACAGCGTTTTCCGCGAAAGTTTTACCGCCTATCCCGTGTACGCGCACATTTGCAAGTAGTTATGCTATTTTGCGAAAAAAATATCAAAAATTACAGTGTTAAAAGCATTTTTTCAAATGCTTTTAACATTAGCGTAGCATACCTTTGCTGCCGTGATTACCATTACAGTAGCGCCGTTTTATTTTGTAAAATTTCATAAGGCGCTGATGGTGCTTGGTTTTACTGATATTCATTTAATTTTTTTCTGTGTGATGTCGCATCTTTTCAACATACTTAATCTTGAGCGGACGCTTCTCTACAATCAAGAGGCTACCGCTGGGTTGACTGTTGGCGCGCACGACACACACACACACACACACACACACACACACACACACACACACACACACACACACACACACACACACACACACACACACACACACACACACACACACACACACAAAAACACAC
>JAISAC010000118.1 GCA_031266935.1 Prevotellaceae bacterium | reverse complement strand
GAAGCGCTGCGCGACCGCTTTTACCGCAACCCGCAGATAGAAAAAGCGCTGCCCGAATTTGAGCGCCGGGTGCTCAGCGGCCAAATTACCTCGTTTGCCGCCGCAAGAGAGCTGCTGCTGCTATCGTCGTAGAGTTAGGGCTAAATCTTTTTTTGAGGTGCTATTGATGCGAGCGAAAGATGCGCGAGAGGAAACCTATCGGTGAACAGCATCCCCTCAATAGCGGTTATGAGCAGCATAAAAACCTTATTGGTATTTACCGGCGCTACTAAGGTAACCTTGTAGAAATAAGGTTTGCGCCATCCCGCAGGGATGAAATATTGGTTAACAGCACTTTACCATGTATTTTTTACCCATGTCCCACCCTATGGGACGACACAAGCATCTATTGAATATAAACTCTATTGATAGCACCTCAAAAAAAGATTTAGCCAAGGTGGAGGGTTGCGTATATAAATATTATGATTATCTTTGCGACGTAAAAATCTTACATGGCGAAGCTGGCAAAGGATTGCAGGTGGGCTTGGCCCGCAGCAGGCGGCCTGGGAACAGCATGAAAAGGAAGAAAAGAAAAAAGCGGATTTAATCATTATCATCGTTATTTTATTATTATACATATATAGCAGCGGGTATGGTAAAAAAATTAATACCTATACTTGGAACCTCGGCAGTTATTGCTGCTTTCTGTTTGGTAGTTTTTCAGCTGTTTTGGATAGGCGAGGCGCGTAAAATAAAGGAAGGTGAGTTCAACAACCTTGTCAACTCAACGCTTGACAAGCTGGTGGACGACATGGAAAAAAACGAAATCGCGTACCAAATCATTGACAATTTGGTAGAGGACGAAAGCAAAGGCATGGTCTCGTTTCAGCGGAAGGAAGAGGTTGCCTCCAATGCCGGTTCCATTTTCAAGATTAGCAGGAGTGGTATTCATTCGCTGCGCAAGGAGCAGCTGCTGCTTGTTGTAGATTTGTTCGACACCAACTCCGTCAACAAGCGGTTTGCGCTCATCAATGATTCGATAGTTGCAGGGCAGCTCAACACCATCCTGCTCGATACCGACAGGCAGCAGCACAATCGGCCAAAGCGCCCCTCCGACCAGCTAAAAATGGACGAAAAGCTGGAGTACAAGAAAGTGCTGGTGGATAATATTGTCGAAAAAATTATCAGCGTAGAGGTGCCCATTGAGCAGCGGGTGTCGGAGCGGAAGCTCGACTCGCTGATGAAGGTAGAGCTTCACAGGCGGGGGTTGAACCTCGACTTTGAATTTGGGGTGTACCACGCCAGCGGAGAGCCGCTCTTTGGTACGCAAACAAGCGGGTTGGCGCCGGAAAGCGACGCATATGTTCGGCAGCTGTTCCCAAACGACTTGCTCTCGGAGCGCTACTTCCTCAGCGTGTCATTTCCGCACAAAATGCACTACATTTTTCTGTCCATAGGGGCTACCCTCTTTACGTCAATGGCGCTGCTGATAATTGTGCTCGCCGTATTTGCCGGAGCCTTGTGGGCGTTGTTCAGGCAAAACAAGCTGGGGCAAATGCGGAGCGATTTTGTGAGCAACATGACGCACGAGCTCAAAACGCCCATTGCAACCATTACGCTGGCCTCCGAAATGCTCAACGACCCGAATGTGCCCGCAGAGAAAAAAAACTACACCTACCTCTCCGGAATGATATTTACGCAGACAAGGCGCCTGTCGCTGCTGGTAGAGCGTACGCTGCAGCTGGAAATGTTTGAGCACGGCCACCTGCGCCTGAGCAAAAAGCGCTGCGATTTTCACGACCTGGCGCGGAAAGTAATAGACAACTTTACGCTACAGGTGAGCAACGCCGGAGCCAAAATAACCTGCTGCTTCGACGCACGGCAGGCCGCCGTTGAGGTTGATGAAATACATTTTTCCAACATTTTTGCAAACCTCATTGATAATGCGCTCAAGTATGCAAAAAATGAGCCTGCCATAACGGTAAAAACCAAAGATACGGAGGGAAAGCTGCTCATTCAGGTGCACGATAACGGCATCGGTATTCCAAAAGAAGACCAAAAGCGAATATTTGAGCAGTTCTACCGCGTACACACCGGCAACAGGCACGACGTAAAGGGATTTGGGCTGGGATTGAGCTACGTAAAGAAAATTGTAGAGGCGCATGGCGGCGAAATTTGGGTAGAAAGTGAGCTGGGTAAAGGGAGTACGTTCAAAATTTTGCTTCCATTAGCGTTAAAAAACGCAAATCAAAATGTTAAAGCAGTAAATAATTATTAACTTTGTAATCCGAAAGATTATTTTGAATGATAGGAATGTTCTATACCGGTAAAATGAACATTTGTTTTTTGTTTAATTGAAGAAAATCTATTATATTTATGTCTAAAGTTAGTTTCACAATTACCATTATTAAAAACAAAAAAAATTAGAAGAACTATGGAACAAAGTAAAGCACGTATTTTATTAGCCGAAGATGATGAAAACTTGGGCATGCTTCTGAAAGAGTATATGCAGGTTAAGGGTTATGAGATAGACCTCTACCCTAACGGAGAGCGCGCTTTCTCCGGATTTCAAAGGGCAAGATACGACATCTGTATCTTGGATGTAATGATGCCCGTAAAGGACGGAATTACTCTTGCCAAAGAAATTCGCATGTTAAGCAGCGTTGTGCCCATCTTATTCCTCACCGCAAAATCCGTCAAGGAGGATGTGCTGCAAGGCTTTGCCGCCGGCGCCGATGACTACATGACGAAGCCGTTTAGCATCGAAGAATTGCTATTCCGTGTAGAGGCAATTTTGCGCCGTACACGCGGCGAAAACTCATCGCAAAATCAGGATGTATTCCAGATAGGTTTGTATACTTTCAACTCAACCAAGCAAACGCTGGCCAAAGAAGGCGGCGAAGAGCAAAAGCTCACCGCCAAGGAGTCGGAGCTGCTGCGCCAACTTTGCATCAACCGCAACGCTGTGCTCGACCGCAATTTTGCCCTCAAAACCATTTGGAACGACGACACATACTTCAACGCCCGCAGCATGGATGTTTACATTACCAAGCTGCGTAAGTTCCTGAAGGAAGACCCGTCGATACAAATTATCAACGTGCGCGGGAAGGGCTTCAAGCTGATAGGCTAAACCTGCCTTCTTGTGCAAATACAAGCCGTCAACCCCTCTGCGCTTACCCTCCCGGTACAGTGCAGGGGGATTGCCGTAATCTGAATTTACTTTAGTTGAACCATGGCGGGCTTTTTTAAACGGTTGAGGTTTCACCTTTCCGGTGGAATTATAAAGACTTCAAAATATGAGGCGCAGCGCGTTGCGCTCGAAAAAAAATACGCAAAGTACACTTCGCTAAAGCAAGCTGCCGGCTTGCTGCGCTATCGGGAGCTGGCGGTGCAGGTGGCCACCCCCCGACGGCAAAGCGGCCTTTCAAAAAAAAAGTGGCTGGCGATGAAGCGGGAGCTTACGCAGCTGCGAAAATCGGCGGACGTGTCGGATTTTTTCAAGCTCCAGAAGTCGTCGGATAACTTCCTCGAAATTCTTCGATGGGAGCTTGTTTTTGAGGATACCTTTGGCGGCACGGCGCTGGACACAGCCAAGTGGACGCCCCGTCCGGTTGTGATTGAAGCGGCTCCCGAAATCCTGTACTCGCCCTTCGGCGAAAATCACCTGTACACCGACGGCGCCAACGTTACCGTATCGGGGCATGCGCTCAAAATTTCGGTCAGGCGGGAGCAGGCCAGCGGAATAGGCTTTCACGAGCAGATGGGCTTCCTGCCGATAGCGCGAAGCTATACGTCGGGGATTATAAGCACCGCCCAAAGCCACCTGCAGCAGTATGGCAAGGTGGAGGCAAAAATCCGCTTTACCAAGCTGGAGAAGGGCATGTACTACGCCATGTGGCTGGGAACGGGCAAAAAGCTGCCGCACGTGAACGTGCTGCGCATTGGCGCTGAAGTTGAGCTTAGCGCCTTTGCCGAAAAAAGCGACGGCGAGAAACTTCAGCACGTGGAAAAATGGAGGCGAAGCTTGCTAAGGCAAAATACCGCCTACATTGTGGCAATAGAGTGGAGCAAGGAGGTTATGATCTGGAAAATTAACGGCGTAACGCTGTTTTCGGCTCCCAATGTTGTTAACGAGCCGATGTATATTGCTTTTTCATCGGGCGTAATGGGCAAGCCCAACGTTTCTACCCTCGCCGCCCTTGAGGTGTGCTGGGTAAGGGGATACAAGCCGCACGACGCTACTCCTGCGTAAGCGCACTCGCTCTGTCCTCCCCGCAGGTTGCATTGCCCGTCCGGTACCGGAGCATTGGGGGCAGGTAAATTTTTTTTCTAAGTACAAAAAGAGTTTATATTCAATAGTTGGTTAGTGTGCCAAAAATGATTTTGTTGCAACGGCGCAAGCATCTATTGAATATAAACTCTAATAATAGTTAAGCTCCATGTTGTCATTTTTGGATGAAGCGTTTTTTTCTGATATATTTTTTAGTATTGCTTGCTGCTGCTCCGCTATACGGACAATTTTCGCTTGGCGCAAAGGCCGGTGTCTCTCTTGCGCATTTGCAGCAGCAACAGCAGGAAGAAGAAACCTACGGCTGGAGTAATTCTTACCATGCGGGGGTAGCGTTTAACGTTTACCTTGCCAATTTTTCGTTTGGCGGATTTGCCGTGCAGCCCGAAGCAACCTACAACCGGAAAGGCCGGGATGGCTTGTACCTGAACTACGTCGAAGTGCCGCTGGGGCTGATTTACTTGCTCAACTTTGGCAGCGTCATCCCTTACGTCTCCCTTACGCCGTACTATGCTTTTTTGCTAAGCATGAAGAACGGCAGGCAGCAAGGCGGCAGCGGCCAAAGCTTTGCTAAAAACGATTACGGCGTAAAGCTGGGAGGAGGCATAGAGCTGCAGCGCTTTCAGATTTCGGCCTCTTACGCTTGGGGAATGTGCAACATTGCTCGGGATAGCAATACGGCCTTATACAACATTAGCACAGAAATTTCGCTGGGCTACTTCTTTTTGCAGTAGCCTTTGTTGCGCTATGGCGCTCTGCGCCTATGTGCAACACAATGCAACAATTTCGAAGTGCACTCCTTGCGGAGTATCTCTTGAATTATTGTTGCGCTATTTTTTAATCATTGATTTTTTTTGAAACGACATGAAAGATTTCGTAAAAACCATACTAGCTGCGACGCTGGGAACGCTTTTGGCGGGCGTCATTATTTCGACTTTTGCTGCGATTGTGATTGGCGCCATTGTGAGCGTAGCTTCACTGTCATTCTCAACGTCATCGACAAAAGCAATAAAGGACAACTCTGTGCTCGTCCTGCCGCTCAACCGTCCCATTGTGGACAGGGTGAGCAATAACCCTATAGATCTGCTGCGAAGCTTGCTTGGCGACGAGGAAAGCGCGCTGGGGCTGACCGATATTTTGCGGAGCATAGAGCATGCCCAAAACGACAGCAGGATAGCAGGAATACTGCTGACGAATATGGAGCGCGCAGGAACGGGAATAGCTACCCTGACCGAAATTCGTAATGCCTTGCTTGAGTTTCGCCTTGCGGGGAAATTTATTGTCAGCTATAGCGATCACTACGGGCAAAAACCTTACTACTTAGCCTCGGCGGCAGACAAGGTGTATATGAACCCCGAAGGCTTGCTGGACTTGCACGGCCTGGGAGCAAGCATTATGTTTTACAAGGGTGCGCTCGACAAGCTGGGCGTTGAGGCGCAGGTAATCCGGCATGGAAAATTTAAGAGCGCGGTAGAGCCGTACATGTACGATAAAATGAGCGCCGAAAACAGGGAGCAGATTTTGACCTACGCCGGCGCAATTTGGAGCTCCATGATGGGCGCTATTGCCGAGCAGCGCCAGGTGGGAGTCGACAAGCTCAACAAGGCCATAAACAGCCTGCAGCTCAACGACGCAGAGGCGGCGCTATCGCTCAACCTGATTGACGGCTTGCGCCAGCGCAGCGAAGTGCTCAGCGAGCTGGCGGTGCTAAGCAGGTTGCCCGAAGACGGAAATCCTTACTTGGTTGGCATAGACGCCTACATCAAGGCTTCTACGCAAAGCGCGACGGCCAAGCAGCAGCTCGCCATTGTTTACGCCGAAGGCGAAATATTGGACGGAGGCAAGGAGGGAGATATTGTGGGCAAAGCGCTTGCAGCTGAGCTGCGGGCGGTGCGGCGCGATACCTCCATCAAGGCAGTAGTGCTGCGGGTGAACTCTCCCGGCGGCAGCGCTATGGCTTCGGAGCTTATTTGGCACGAAATGAAGCTGCTCAAGGAAGCAAAGCCTTTGGTGGTTTCTATGGGCGATGTTGCGGCTTCGGGCGGCTACTACATGGCCTGCCCTGCATCCTTTATTTTTGCCAGCCCCACCACCATTACCGGCTCTATCGGCGTGTTTGGCGTGGTGTTCAACGCAAAAAAGCTTCTCAACACCAAGCTCGGCCTGACCGTAGATGTGGCCTCCACCAACGAACATGCCGACATGGGCAGCTCCTACCGCCCGCTTTCGAAGCCTGAGTATAATTTTATTTTGCGCCACGTCGAAAAAATATACGCTACGTTCACGCAGCACGTTGCCGACGGCCGCGGCATCCCGCTTCGGGAAGTTGACAGGATTGGCGAAGGGCGCGTGTGGAGCGGCGTGGATGCCAAGCGCTTAAAGCTGGTTGATGAATTTGGAGGGTTGAAATCGGCGGTAGAAAAAGCCGTGCTGATGGCTAATCTGAGAGATTATGATATAGTAGAGCTGCCCAGACAAAAGAATGCGGTCGCTTTCTTTTTGGAAAACTTTGGGCAAGTTACGGCAAAGCTGACGAAAAAAAGCACAGGCAACATACTGGAAGATTACGAGCCGCTGGCTAACCTGCTTCGCATGAACGGCAAGGTGCAGGCTCGCTTACCGTACGACGTATCAATGGAGTAAATATTGGTTGGTCTGTGAAATTTTTTTTAAATATGCTGCTTATTCTGCTCAAGCTGCCGTTGGCAGGCTTGTTTTGGCTCGCTGTTACCTTGCGCCACGCGCTGTACGCGCATAAAATTCTCAAGCAGCACGAATTTAAAATTCCGGTGATATGCGTTGGCAACCTGACCGTAGGCGGTACCGGAAAAACGCCCCACGTGCAAATGCTGATGCAGCTGCTCGGCAAGGAGGGGGTGAAGGCGGCGGTGCTGTCGCGGGGCTACAAGCGCAAGAGCAGCGGCTTTTTTTACGTAGAAAAGTCGAGCACGGCCTGCGGGGTAGGCGACGAGCCGCTGCAAATCAAGCGGCGTTTTCCCGAAGCAACAGTAGCTGTATGCAAAGACCGTGTGCTGGGCATAAAAAAAATCATCGGGGATAACCCGGAGGTAAAAGTCGTCATTCTGGATGACGCCTTCCAGCATCGAAGGGTGAAAGCAGGGCTATCCATTGTGCTCACCACCTGCGACAACCTTGCCACCAAAGACTACATGCTGCCGCTGGGGCGGCTGCGCGATTCGGTAAGCCGGCTGGCGTACGCCGAAATGCTGGTCGTAACCAAGTGCCCGCACAGCCTGAAGCCTATTGATTTCAACGTGCTGGAGAAAAACCTGAAAGTCAAACCCTACCAGCACCTTTACTTCACCGCCTACGCCTACGGCAGCATGGTGCACCTGGCAACCGGAAAACCGGTAGCAACGCTTGACGGTAAAAGCGTAGTGGCGCTTGCAGGAATTGCTAACCCGCAGCCATTTTTTGACCTGCTGAGCGAGCGCTATACGGTAGCGCAGACATTTCGCTTCCCCGACCACCACCATTTTGGCGCGCGCGACCTAAGCCTGCTGGAGCAGACCATGCGCCGACGCCCCGACAGCGTGCTGGTGGTAACCGAAAAAGACGCCATGCGGCTCGCCGACGCCGACGTAAGCGACGAGCTGAGGAGTAAGATTTACTATCAACCGATTGATGTACAGTTTTTAAATAACGGACAAAAATGTTTCATTCAAAAAACGCTTAGCTATGTTAGAGAAAATAAAAGAATCGGCCACCTTTATTAAGTCAAAGGTGAGCACTGAGCCGGAGGTTGGCATTATCCTTGGAACCGGTTTGGGCGGATTAGTTCACAGCATCGAAAATCAGGAGGTGCTGGAGTACAAGGATATTCCCAACTTTCCGCTATCTACCGTCGAAGGGCACAGCGGTCGCCTGATTTTTGGTACGCTTGGAGGCAAAAAGGTGGTGGCCATGCAGGGAAGGTTTCACTACTACGAGGGCTACGACATGCAGCAGGTAACTTTTCCGGTGCGCGTAATGAAGTTCCTGAACGTAAAGTACCTCTTTGTATCCAACGCCAGCGGCGGCATGAACCCCGCCTTTGCCGTGGGCGACCTGATGATTATCAACGACCACATCAACCTGCTTCCCAACCCGCTCATCGGGAAAAATTTGGACGAGCTGGGGCCGCGCTTCCCCGACATGAGCGAGCCGTACAGCAAGCAGCTGATTGCGCTCTGCGAAAGCGTTGCCGACAAGCAGGGCATTAAGGTGCAGAAAGGCTGCTACGTGGGCGTTACAGGCCCTACCTTTGAAACTCCCAAGGAGTACGGCTACTTCCGCCGCATTGGGGGCGACGCGGTGGGCATGAGCACCGTTCCCGAGGTGATTGTGGCGCGGCACATGGGTATTCCGGTCTTTGCAATGTCCATTGTAACCGATTTGGGGGGTGAAGATATTGCCATGACCGTGAGCCACGAGGAGGTGCAAAAAGAGGGCGCCAAGGCCGAAAAAAAGATGACCCAAATTATGACGTCAATGCTGCAGGAACTGTAGAAGAGTTTTTTTCTAAAAAAGGCGAAGGATTTACATCTTTCGCCTTTTTTGTCGGTGAATAAAAAAGAATTGCCGGAAAGCATAGGTTTTCGACTTCCGTGCACATCCGCCGCCGCCCAACCGTAGAGACGGGGCGCGCCCCGTCTCTATGCCCTTACGCACGTCAGATAAGCCGCCGCCGCTCTTCCCTTTGCGCCGTCATTCCGAGCGCAGCGAGGAATCTCCCGCCATCGGGCTACCCAAGTGCAGTCGGTGTGGGAGGAGATTCCTCGCTGCGTTCGGAATGACGGGCGCGGTAGGAGGGACGGGGACGGGGATGGGGACGGGGATGAGACGGGGCGCGCCCCGTCTCTACATGCCCTGCGCACATCATATAAGCAATTATGGTACAGATGTTTATCGTGTATTTTTGAAATATTCCCAAAAAAATTTTCATCAGTTTGCAACCAAAACCACCTTTGGTTACGTCTAATGGTAAATTCAATCTTTTTTATTCACCATTTAATACTAAAAAATTATGGAAAGCGTGACAGCAATGTTTGCAATACTGGGAGTATTTTTTGTTCCCATAGCAGCAGCTATTTTGATTGTTTGGTTTTACCTCAGAAATGTTCGCCGGCGAAATGAGCTGAAGGCCGAAATTTACGGTAAAGCTATCGAAAAAGGCGTAGAGCTGCCGGCAGATTTGTTCGGCATTACCCCAAAGCTAAAGAAAAGGAATCCGCTCAGCAGCGGCATTATCTGTATAGCGTTGGGGCTGGGCATCGCGCTAACGTTTGTCGTAATCGGCTGCGTAAAAGGAACCGCCAGCGCCTTCACTGTAGCTGCCCTGGGGTTCATTCCGCTAATGTTAGGCTTGGGCTTTTTGGCTATTCACTTTATCGGCAAAAAGCAGCGAGGTGAGCAGAAGTGAGGAATTTGCGCTGGTATCGCGCGTGGCGCTGCTGGGCGACGGGGAGGCTTTCGGCATGTTGGTCGAGGCCTACCGGTCGCCCGTTCGGCGCTTCCTGCTTCACCTGTGCGGCGACGAGGAGCTGAGCAAAGATCTTGCCCAGGAGGCTTTCCTCAAGGCCTGGCTCAACATCCGGTCGTTTCGCGCTGCCGCAAAATTCTCTACATGGCTGTTCCGCATTGCCTACAACACCTTTTACGACTACGCACGGGCGCAAAAACTCAAGGTTGACCTCGGCAGCGTAACTTTTCGGCTGGAGGCCGCCGCTCCCAACATCGACGGCAGCATGGATTTTACCCGCTCAATGTCAATCCTCAAGGGCGACGAGCGGTCGGCTATGCTGCTTTTTTACATGGAAGATTTTAGCGTAAAAAAAATTGCGCAGGTATTGGGTTGCCCCGCAGGCACCGTAAAGTCGCTGCTCTACAGAGGAAAAGAAAAATTATCGGCATACTTCAAAAACTCAGGATATGACAGATAGCACAAGCGCCCCCGATTGGGGCAAGTGGTTCAAAGCCCACCGGCAGGAGCCTGCCGACAACGGTTTTACCGAAGCGCTCATGCGCCGGCTTCCTCCCAGGCCGTCGCTGCTGCCGCAGGCTGCTATTGCCTTGGGCGTGGCAGGGGTGGCCATTGCCGGATTTTTCGTTTTTCTTGCTGTAGTCTTGGATTTCAGCGTGATTATTGGCAGCGTAAAGAACCTTGGCGCTGCCGCAGATACGCCTGCTATCCTCTCCCTCTCATCGTGGCTGAACGCCGCCCTCAGCAGCCTTGTTCATGCAGCCAATGCTGCTGTTGCAGCTATTATCGCTACCGCTGTCCCTACAGCCGCAGCCGCTTTTCTGTCGCCGCTATCCGTAGGGGTTGCCGCCGTCGCCTTGATGGTTATCCTGATTTTGGCGCTCACGGATTTTTGGGAAAATAGGGAGGTTACGTGGTGAATGTAGGCAGCAAAACGCTACTGCAACCTTCGGATTACATTGGAAAAATGGATGAGGTCCATATGTTAATAGAGTCTATATTCAATAGTTGTGTAGTATGCCAAAAATGATTTTGTTGCAACGGTGTGGGATGCTTGCGCCGTTCCGTAGGGTGGGTTGTCAAGAATGTTGATATTTACCACAGATTTTCATGTATAAATACCGACCCTAATTTTAAGAAGATGCAGCAGGCAGAAATTTGATTTTTTTATTCTTCAACCAGGGATATTGTATATGTTCAAAAATTTTCATCAGGTCGAGAATTAAGGGTAAATCTCTTTTCTTTTTCAGCTCAATATTAATAAAGTCATCGTTCGTGTCGATCGTAATATCTCCATTGTTCGCAATAAATTTTTCGTAAATTTTTTCATCGCAAAGATGCCCGTACCGTTCGAGTTTTGAAGCAAACAGGCGATATATATTATGAGCCAGCAGCGTCATAATCAGGTCAAAATCTACCTTAATGACCATGGAGGACGAGACCCTGTTGAGATGGAAAAAATCAATCTGTTCGGCAATACCTTTTTCAACAAGCCACCGGCGGCAGTATTTTCGCACCACTTTTTTGAGAGGCATTTCAAAGTCGTTGGTGATGATCAGGGCAGGCTTGCTTTTTCCATGTCCTGCAATTATTATCTGTCTGACAGATTTTGATTTACCTGTTTTGCTGTCACAGTATCCAGCCAGCGATGCTATCTCGTCACGTACTTTCAAGCTGCGTTTTTTCATTCCGCAAGCTTCTACCCGCACGGCCCTATAGTGAGTGTTTTTGCTGATTTGTTCCAGTATTTTTTCACCTCTTCTTCGGATGGTAATAAACTTAATCTGCTGCTCATCCAGCTTTGAAAGATTTTCATAGTTGGTAAACTTACTGTCAAAAACGAGATATTCAAGCGTTTGATTTCCGGAAGGGGTTTGCTTATAAAAATCCAGATATTCAAGAACTACAGCCGATTCTTTTTTATGGAGTACATTACACCCTCCGTAATCAATAATTCCGCTGTCAGGATCCTGCGCCAAAACAGAAAGCATGCTTGACAGCGCCCTGCCTCTTTTCCCGCTCCAGCTATGCTCCAAGTGGTCGACTTCACCCCAATAGGGGATGGTGGTAAAATCAAGATTTACCGTGTCTGAAAGTAGTCCGTTAGCTATCCATATCCTGTGCAGCTGCTTCAAAAAAGAGGTATTCATTTCTGTGGTCACACGGCTGGAATAAGAGCTCAGCCATGCTGCCTTTGGCAGCACATTCAGCCCTGCAAACAGGCCGAGACCTCTGTCCATACACCAAAGGTCATCTTTGCTGTAACGTTTTACGCTGGACAGTTTTAACGCTATAAATGAGAGAATTGAAGACAGCCTGCTGATGCCTTTGGTGGATGGATAGCCGGAAGATGCTATTGCCTTATCGATGCCATAGCTGCGGATGACAGGCAAAAAGGCAAACAGCCCGCTGCCTGCAGCGTGAAACTTTTCATCAACCACCTGCAGCGTGATGGAAATGGGAGCTTTCATTGCAGGTAATTCCAAATGCTTTTTCTCTTCCGAGCTACGCCTGGGCAAGCGCGCAAAGCCTTCATCCTTCAACAGCCTGTACACATATCCATAAGATATGGAGTAATTTTTGGAGTGGGCAATGGCAAGAATGTCTTCTGTGGAAAAATTCAACTTGCGCAGGCTGATTATCAAGTCTTTCAAATCGCCGTCCTTTATTTCCTTTCGGCCGGAATGGATGTCTTTGAAAAAGAAATCATCTCCGCTTCCCGATTGTAAATGACTTCGAAAATCCCGAGCTAAAGAGTAAAGGGATGAAACCGTATAGCCATGTTGGCAGGCTACTTCCTGTGCGCTACGCTTACCGGCAAAAAAATCACGTAGCGCATCGTATCGTCTTTTATTGACGATTTCCTGTGCTTTAAAATATTCTTCCGGCTCCATATTAGGGTTACTTATATATATGAAAACATTTTTGTAAATGTATAAAATGTTTTTCATTTTACCAAATAAAAGGCTAAAATCGCTGTAATAAGGCGAAATATATGTTCTGATAGGCTCTGGATACAAGTTTTATAATTCAGATTTGTGCCTTAAATATATCTTTCCGACCCTAATATGTAAACGATTTTTTGAGATTGTTTTCAATATATATCTGTATATCTGCATATTAATTATTGTATCGCATAATAATATTTAGGGTAGAAACTATACATGAAAATCTGTGCTCATTTTAATGAATCGTTTATCCGCTATACTTCTTTCAGTCATTTTGACATATCCGCTTACAGCATCTGCACAAAGCAGTTATGAAAAGCGAATGGAGAAACGTCAACAGCACTGGAACAAACTCATCCCCACTCATAGCCAGCTTCAATATGCCAGAGGAATGAGCTTGCTGTCGGGCGGCGTCGGCTGGGATTACGGCAAAAAGCGCTGGGAAACAGATATATTCCTGGGATTTCTCCCGCGCTATTCAACCCGGGAAACCAAATGGATTTTCACGCTAAAGCAGAATTATATCCCGTGGAACATGGACGCCGGCAAAAACTTTTCGTTCTCTCCGCTATCCTGCGGACTGTACGCAAACACTATCTTTGACGAAGATTTCTGGATGAGCGATCCCGACAAATACCCGAACCGGTATTACTCTTTTTCCACCAGGCTAAGGTTTCACGTCTATCTCGGACAAGGTGTCGCTTACAACATTCCATACGAAAAACGACGACTGTTGAACGCCGTCACATTCTTTTACGAAATAAGCAGCAGCGATTTATACCTCATCAGCGCGTTCGGCAACAGCTGGATGAAACCGGGCGATTATTTACGGTTATCGGTTGGGATGAAATTTGATTTTGCGGACAGGCGGCAAGGGCCAAGGGATAGTCCGGAGAGAATTGATATACAATAACAAATCGGCATCGCGCTCTATTTCTCTTCTCTGAAAAACCCGACTGCTACTCTGTTTGGAATAAGCCGTAAAGAATCCGCAAACCTCGCTTTCGACCGACGGACTCACTGCCTTGATGTTCGATTTGACATTGGCGGGTGGCCCGCTGAATATCGGCATAGTGCCCTGCAATTCCTTCTGGGCGTTCAGCACATAATCTGCATACTCTTTAGTGATGGAACTCACCTGAATACGAATCGAATCGCCATCCTCTACCGGCGTGAAGCCGCCGCCCTGCGACATTAGTTCACTGTTGTCGTTTTTCTTGAACAGGTAATAAAGCTCAATATAAATGCTTTCATTGACGATGTGTATGCTTCTTTTGTAATTCATCATGTATTGGAATCAGAATTGAACAAATACCAACAGGGCGAATCATCAATATACGGTGTTATAGAAAGTGCCGGGAAAATAGGCGGTAAAGATGAAACAGATGAAGCCTTGAATGTTATGTTGGAATTTCAAGAGGCGGCGAATCAACAAATAAACGCGAAAAGAAATGAGCTGCTTTCTCCGATATTACAGCAAGAAAGGGAGATATTGAATGCAATAGACCAATCCTATCAAAATACGATATATGCCAATGCGACCCTTACGGCTTACCTTGTTTCTGTTCACAAGGTCAAAGAAAGTCAAAGCGAAACACTGACTATAGTTGGCCTTAATGGTTTGGATACTACAGTAACTAATAGATTGATTGAGTTGTCAGGATTCGTAGACGTGGCTCTTGAAAAGGGAGGGAAGATTGACATTAAAAGCAATGAAGCTCAACAGCAAATCGAAGATATAGTAAATAAAATCAAAGAATTAACTAATAAAATAACGAAATGAAAACAAACAGATTTTCTGAATCATTTGCCAATGCAGATGCGGTGTTTAGCGGTATATATAGTGCTGAACTAAAACAGCTAAAGGGATTATCAAAGGAGGAAATTAATGCAATCGTACCAGCATCAAATAGTATGCAAACCTATCAAGCATTAGTTGATGTTGTCGAGAAAGCCTCCAAAGATAATTTGGCACAGGCCCAACTTATATCGAAAATAAAATGTTTAGGCTCTTCGGCGATTAAATTAGCTAAGAAGATTCCCGGTTGGACTGCGTTGCTTTAAAACCAATGCCAAGATAAAACTAAAAGGAATATAATGGAAAGTAAATTGGATAATATGATACAGGTATTACCCGTTTGTTCCAGATGAGCAGTTTAGACTTTACATAATATTTTAGTTCACATAACCATCCCCATCCGAACCTGTTTGTCCGATAGCCTGTGCCGTTTTTGGGCTGCCTGCCAATTCTCCAACTTTACATTTTTATTCATTTTTCTATCATATTGACTGCAAAGGTAATACAAATTTAAAAAATACGTTGTTATCCGGCAATAGAGCGGAATCATCCCGTCGGCCTTTTGTTTGTCTCTTTTCAGATAGAAAAGAATCTTGAATGTGCTACGCATACGCTCAATTTTTAAAATACAAAATTAGAATATTCATTTCAAATTGAGCTTCATACAACATGGACAATATCAGACAGTTGTCAGCCAATT
>JAISAC010000113.1 GCA_031266935.1 Prevotellaceae bacterium | reverse complement strand
AGCGTTTGGGGAGAAACTCCACAATCTGAGTGAATACGTATTTGCCAATGTTCATACCTTTTTCTTTTTGTTCCTGAGTGCAAAGGAACAAAATTCAAAAGGGCGACAAGGTTTTGATATGTTATCATATTGAAAATAAATTAGATACAAGGAAAATTAACTAAATTTAATAGACACGAGTGCGATTTGATATATAATTCCAAAATGCCAATTTAATATTAATTCTTCAAAAAAACATCTGTTTTTGTAACTATTCAGCCGCAGGCAATCCTGCAATAAGCACCAGAGCCTTCAACTGAAATTCCCGCTCTAATATAACCACATGCAAAGGAAGATTTTTTATACACCTGAAAAATAGGCATATAACTTCTATGCTAAATTTCTTTTTTCAAATAACATGGTTATAATTATAACCACGTTATTTGTTTAAAATAACGACATAATCACCAAATATACAGATATATAAATACAAACATGGTTACAAATGCACGGGATTTTCGGCCTTCAAAACATTTTGAGCATTCTTGATCGTAGTGTCAATAACCGAACGAATAACGGCGAAAGCATTTGCACTTTCCGGGGAACGAAACAGACGGAGACTTTCAGTTTGACTTTAAAGGTTCTCACCGCCCTTTCGGAAGCATTATTGTCGGGCGGTATTTTCCAGTCGTATAAAAACGGGAAGAGATATTTCCGGTATTGCACCATCCGTTCACGGAAAACCGTCAACTTCTCATATTTGGAGTCAATGCCCTGGGCAAGTAATCTTTCGAGTTGGCCTTCAATGGCAGTCCTCTCTTCTACGGGGTGCAAATAATCGGAGGGGGAGCAGTATTTTTTCAACTCCAATGCACGGTGAAGCAGGGCTGTGAAATTCTCTGTCCACTCCTGTTGTGGATTGAGTTTGTCTAAGTATTTCAATTCTCTGAGTAAATGAGCCGTACAGATTTGAAAGTGGTCAGCGGCTTCGCCGTCGCTCAATCGTAGAAACGGGGTGCACCCTGTCTCTACTTTAGCCAAAAACCATCCACGACACGCTTAGAGCGTCGCGGATGGTTGCCATTGCATTTTAGCCGGTGGTTAAAGGGGGATTACTTACTCCTCTACCACCTCAAAGTCAATCTTTACCGTAACATCGCGGTGCAGCTTCACCTCGGCGCTGTACTTGCCCAGCTCCTTGATTTGCTCGCCGCTGATGGTGATTTGCTTGCGGTCAACCTCAAAGCCTTTTTCCTTGAGCGCCTCCGATAGTTGAATGGTATTTACGGAGCCGAAAATTTTGCCGGTGGTGCTTGCCTTGGCGCCAAGGGTCAGCAGCATCCCCTCGAACTTGGCAGCGAGGGCAAGGGCGTCGGTTTTAATCTTTTCGAGCTTATGCGCGCGCTGGCGCTGGTTTTCGGCATGTACCTTTTTTGCCGAGGCGGTGGCAACGGTGGCGTAGCCGTACGGAACAAGGTAGTTGTTGGCGTAGCCGTTCTTTACCTTTACGATGTCGTCCTTACTGCCTAAGTTAGCAACATCTTGCTTCAGAATTATTTCCATAATTTATATTCCCTCCTGTGTAAAATGTTACTTCATCAAATCCGATACGTACGGCAGCAGCGCCAGGTGGCGCGCGCGCTTCACGGCCTGCGATACCTTGCGCTGAAACTTCAGCGACGTCCCTGTGAGGCGGCGCGGAAGAATTTTTCCCTGCTCGTTCAGGAAGCGCTTCAGGAATTCCGGGTCTTTGTAGTCAATGTACTTGATGCCGGCTTTTTTGAAGCGGCAGTACTTTTTCTTTTTCACCTCAACCGCCACGGGGTTCAGGTAGCGAACTTCGTTGTTGTTGTTGCTATGGTTGCTATGGTTGTTGTATGCCATGATTATGCCTCCTTTTTGGTTTGGTTATTTTTGCGCCGGATGGCGTATTCAACGGCGTACTTGTCGAGCTTGAAGGTCAGGAAGCGAATAACGCGCTCGTCGCGGCGGAATTCGGTTTCGAGCTTCTCAATAACAGCGCCTTCGGCCTGAAACTCCATCATGGAGTAAAATGCGGTTGATTTTTTCTGAATGGGGTAGGCCAGCTTCTTCAGCCCCCAATCTTCTTCATGGACAACCTGCCCGCCGCCTTCGGTAATGACAGCGCGGAACTTGTCAACCGCTTCCTTTACCTGAACATCAGATAAAACGGGAGTTAAAATGAAAACGGTTTCGTAATGATTCATAATAAATTAGTTAGTTAGTAAAGTAAAAATGAGCCTGCAAAGGTAGGAAAAATTTATTTATCCGCCAATAGCCTTTGGCGAAAAATTTTGCAAAATCCTTTTACGTTGCCGTCTGTGGCCGCGTAGCATGGGTAGCGTGTGGTGTCTTTGCGGCTTACTTGCTGCCGGCTGCCGTGAGCTTTTGCTGCCACTTCCATGCCGAGGCCAGCGTGTTTTCGAGGGTTTCCTTGGCCTGCCAGCCCAGCTCGGCGTTGGCGTAGGTTGGGTCGGCCCATATCTGCTCAATGTCGCCTGCGCGGCGGCCTACAATCTCGTAGCTGAGCTTCACGCCGGTAACCTTTTCAAACGTATTCACCACCTCCAGCACCGATACGCCCCTGCCCGTTCCGAGGTTGAACGTTTCTACCGGGCTTTTGCTTTTTCCGGTCAGCATTCGCTGCGCGGCAATCACGTGCGCTTTTGCCAAATCCACCACGTTGATGTAGTCGCGGATGCACGAGCCGTCGGGGGTGCTGTAGTCGTTGCCGAATACGCTCAGCTTGGGGCGAATACCCGCGGCCGTTTGCGTTACAAAGGGAATGAGGTTTTGCGGGACGCCCAGCGGCAGCTCACCTATCTCGGCGCTTGGGTGCGCCCCGATGGGGTTGAAGTAGCGCAGCAGAATGCTCCTGATTTTTGTCCCCGAATGTACCGTATCGTTCACAATATCCTCGCAAATCTGCTTGGTGTTGCCGTAGGGCGATTCGGCGGGCTTGCGCGGCGCCTGCTCGGTTACGGGCAAGAAGTCGGGCTGACCGTACACGGTGCACGATGATGAAAATACGATGTTCTCTACGCCATGCCGGGGCATAAGCTCCAGCAGGTTGACGAGCGAAACAAGGTTGTTGCGGTAGTACAGCAGCGGCTTCTGCACCGACTCGCCAACAGCCTTGCTTGCCGCAAAGTGAATGATGGCGGCAACATCTTTGTACTTGGCAAGCAGCTTGTCTAACCCTTCGCAGTCGAGGCAGTCGAGCTGCTCGAAGTCCGGACGGATGCCCGTGATGCGGGCTATTCCATCCACCACCTCCGCCGACGAGTTGGAGAGGTTGTCCACAATTACTACCTGAAATCCGGCATTTTGCAGCTCCACAACGGTGTGCGAGCCAATATACCCTGTACCTCCTGTAACTAAAATTTTTTGCATAAAAAATGTTTTTAAGATTTGTTATTTGTAATTTATTTGTAATTCCTAATTCTTAATTCCTAATTCTAAAAGTGTTTTTCTTCCTTTCCTGTAATATCGCTCAGCAACTTGTTTGCCAATCGGCTTGCGCCGATGCGGAAAAGCGCCGGTGTGAGCCATGCTTCGCCCAGCACGTGCTTTACAATGGCGTAGTACATTACGGCATCGGCGGTGGTGGCAATGCCGCCTGCCGCCTTGAATCCGGCCTTTTTTCCGGTTTGCGCGTGGTAGTCTTTTATTGCTTGGCACATTACCAGCGCCGCCTCGGGCGTGGCGGCAGGTTCGACCTTGCCGGTGGATGTTTTTATAAAATCGGCGCCGGCCATCAGGCTGCCGAGGCTGGCCTTGCGCACCAGCGGCAGCGACGGCAGCAAGCCCGTTTCCAGAATAACCTTGAGGTGGCAGCCGCCGCCGCCTGCTTCGCTCTTTATTCGCGCCAGCTCCCCAAAGGCGGTTGGGGCTTCGCCGCCCAGAAGGTAGCCCAGCGAAATAACCACATCCACTTCGGAGGCGCCAGCTTCAATAGCCAGCCTGCACTCCTTGAGCTTTACCTCAAGGAACGTCTGAGCGGCGGGAAAGCCGGCAGCTACCGCCGCAATGCGCACACCTTCGGCTTTGAGCGTTTTGCGCACCGGCTCTACCAGCGAGGGGTAAACGCAAATGGCAGCCACGTTGGGGAGGCTGGGGTAGCGCTTCGAAAAGCTGTTTACTTTTTCGGCCAGCGACCTGCCGTGCGCCGGCGTGTCGGTAGCGTTGAGCGAGGTGTAGTCAACAAAGCTGAGGCACTGCCGGTACACGTCAACGCTATGCAGGCGCTTTGCCTCCTCGGCAATCACGCGCAGCTGCCCGGCCACCGCTTCGGTGGCTACTTCTGTGCTGTAATCTTCAAATGCTATAGCTAACGTATCCATTACGGTTGTCTAATTTCTTGTTGGTTGAATTTTGCAGGTTGACGGCTTACTCCCGCTGCTTTGTGTCTATCCAAATTGTTACAGGCCCGTCGTTGACGAGCGCAACCTGCATATCGGCGCCAAATTCGCCTGTGGCAACGTCCTTTTTCAGCTCGCTCTGCACCAGCAGCACGAACTTGCGGTACAGCGTAGCGGCGCGCTCCGGCCGCGCTGCGCGGATGTACGAAGGCCGGTTTCCCTTTTTGGTTTGCGCGTGCAGCGTAAACTGGCTTACGATGAGCGCTTCGCCATTCACCTCTTGCAGCGACAGGTTCATTACGCCCTGCGCGTCGTCGAAGATGCGCAGGCGCACCAGCTTTGCCGCAGCCCACGCCAAGTCTTCGTCGCCATCGGCCTCCTCAAAGCCCGACAAGACCAGAACGCCCATGCCTATCCTGGATTTTACGCTTCCGCTAATGGCCACCGATGCCTCTAATACCCTTTGAATGAGTAATCTCATGCTTTCATGCTTGCCAATAGTATAAAAACTTAAAGAGCACAAATTTACAAATAAAATTCTGTTTTTGCGTAATTGTTATTACATTTGTATCCTATAATCATTTAAAATCAACTTAAAATAAATTATGCTGATACAAGAGAATGTGCCTTATAAGGTAAAAGATTTGCACCTTGCCGGCTGGGGTCGCAAGGAGATAGAAATTGCCGAAAAGGAAATGCCCGGCTTGATGGCGCTACGCGCAAAGTATGGCCAAGCGCAGCCACTCAAGGATGTACGAATTATGGGGTCGCTGCACATGACTATTCAGACAGCGGTGCTGATTGAAACGCTAAAGGCGCTGGGCGGAGATGTGCGCTGGTGCAGCTGCAACATATTTTCTACGCAAGACCACGCCGCAGCGGCCATTGCTGCTGCCGGAACGCCGGTTTTTGCATGGAAAGGTGAAACGCTGGAGGAGTACTGGTGGTGCACGGCTATGGCGCTGTCTTTTCCAAATGGCAAGGGGCCGCAGCTCATAGTGGACGACGGCGGCGACGCAACGCTGCTCATCCATAAAGGCAACGCCGCCGAAAAGAACGCCAGCGTGTTGGACGTAACGCCAGAATCTACCGAGGAAGGTGTCATTCTGAAGCTGCTCAAGGATTTGCTCAAAGAAGATGGGCAAAAATGGAGCCGCACGGTGGCCGAGTGGAAAGGCGTAAGCGAGGAGACAACCACCGGAGTGCACCGCCTGTACCAGATGCAGGAGCGCGGCGAGCTGCTTGTGCCGGCTATCAACGTGAACGATTCGGTAACCAAGAGCAAGTTCGACAACCTGTACGGCTGCCGCGAATCGCTGGCCGACGGCATAAAGCGCGCAACCGACGTGATGATTGCCGGAAAGGTGGTGGTGGTGTGCGGCTATGGCGACGTGGGTAAGGGATGCGCAAAGTCAATGCGCAGCTACGGCGCGCGCGTTATCGTTACCGAAATTGACCCTATCTGTGCGCTGCAGGCAGCGATGGAGGGATTTGAGGTAAAAACCGTAGAAGACGCGCTGGGCGAGGGCAACATTTACGTTACCACCACCGGAAACAAGGATATTATTACGCTGGAGCATATACAAAAGATGAAAGACCAGTCCATTGTGTGCAACATTGGCCACTTTGACAACGAAATTCAGGTGGACAGGCTCAACGCGCTGGCAGGCGTAAAAAAGGAGAACATCAAGCCGCAGGTGGACAAGTACGTTTTCCCCGACGGACACGCCGTTTTTCTGCTGGCCGAAGGGCGCTTAGTAAACCTTGGCTGCGCAACGGGGCATCCCTCGTTTGTGATGAGCAACTCGTTCACCAACCAAACGCTGGCGCAAATAGAGCTGTGGACAAACAAGGACCTGAAGGTGGGCGTTTACACCCTTCCCAAGCATTTGGACGAGGAGGTGGCGCGGCTGCACCTGGAGCAAATAGGCGTGAAGCTGACAAAACTTACCTCTGCACAGGCTGCCTACATTGGCGTTAAGGTAGAAGGGCCGTATAAGGCCGAGCACTACAGATATTGAATTTTGAATTTCAGAGTTTGTTTTAAAGATTGCGCGCGACTGCCAACTCCAAGTAGTTATTCCCGCGAAAGCGGGAATGGCTGTAATTCATCTGTCTGCCATTCAAAAAAAAATTGTATCTTTATGGCATAAAAAGTTTCATTCATCATGAAAAGACCAACGACCAACCAACCGTCTAAAGTCACAGGCAAAAGTCGAGTGCTCATTTCGTTTGACTACGCCTTGAAGCGCCTGCTGCGCAACAAGGCCAACTTCGATGTGCTGGAGGGCTTTTTGAGCGAGCTGCTCCTTCGGGATGTAAAGGTCAAGAACATCGGGGAGGGTGAGAGCAACCAGCAGTACGCGGAGGATAAGTATAACCGGGTGGACATTCTGGTAGAAGACACCGACGGCGCGGTTATCATCATAGAGCTGCAGTTCACGCAGGAGATCGACTACTTCCACCGTATGCTCTACGGAACGAGCAAGGCTATTACCGATCGTATGCATTTAGGTGACCAATACATAACGGTTCCCAAGGCCTACTCCATCAACATTGTTTACTTCGACCTCGGACAGGGCACCGACTACGTTTACCACGGCAAGACGCACTTTGTAGGGTTGCACCG
>JAISAC010000029.1 GCA_031266935.1 Prevotellaceae bacterium | reverse complement strand
CCAAATTGCAAACAACTGATAAATAATCGTTTACGATTTAGTTGTATGAAAGGTTTCAAGCTGCCGCGAGAATGACGGTGGGAGAGAGGAGGGAAAGACTCAAAATGAAATTTTCATAGCACCTCAAAAAAAGATTTAGCCCTCGAAAACTCATCAACATTAATATTTTAGGAACAACATGAACACAACAAAAGGTACCGTAAAAGGTACTGTAAAAGTTACCGTTATCGGTGCAGGTAATGTAGGCGCCACCTGCGCACAAATCTGCGCCGAGCGCGAGCTGGCCAACGAGGTGGTGCTGCTCGACGTCAAGGAAGGCATCTCTGAAGGCAAGGCGCTCGACCTGTGGCAAACCGCTCCCATCAACTACTACGATTCGCGCTTGACGGGCGTAACCAACGACTACAGCCGCACCGCCAACTCCGACGTTGTAGTGATCACGTCGGGGCTGCCCCGCAAGCCGGGCATGAGCCGCGACGACCTCATTTCGGTCAACGCCGGCATCGTTAAGCAGGTAACCGAAAACGTGGTGAAGCACTCGCCAAACGCCATCATCATTGTGGTTAGCAACCCGCTGGATGTAATGACCTACTGCGCCTACCTCACGGCAAAAGCCACGCCAAACAGGGTGCTGGGCATGGCCGGCGTGCTCGATACGGCGCGCTACCGCGCATTTTTGGCCGAGGCGCTATGCTGCAGCCCAAAGGATATCCAGGCGCTGCTGCTGGGCGGACATGGCGATACCATGGTGCCGCTGCCCCGCTACACCACCGTGTCGGGCATTCCCGTAACGCAGCTTATTGACAGCGACAAGCTGAGCGCTATCATAGAGCGCACCAAGAACGGCGGCGGAGAGCTGGTAAAGCTCATGGGCACGTCGGCATGGTACGCCCCGGGGTCGGCGGCGGCGCAAATGGTAGAGGCTATTCTGCGCGACCAAAAGCGCATTTTTCCCTGCTGCGTGAAGCTCAACGGCGAGTATGGCGTGAAGGATATATTCCTCGGCGTACCCGTGAAGCTGGGGCGCGAGGGCGTTGAGCAAATCATCGAAATTGAGCTGAACGAAGCCGAGCGCAAGGATTTTGACGCCTCCGCCAAAGCCGTGAGGGAGGTGATGAGCGTGTTTGACGAAATGAAGCTGATTTAGTAGAATAGGCTAAACTCCTGATAGACAATACAGAGAAGTAATTTTGGGGAGTAATTTGAAAATAATTTTGAAAATAATTTTGAAATTCTCCAAATAAAACGTATCTTTGCAGCCATATCGCGGAGTAGAGCAGTTGGTAGCTCGTCGGGCTCATAACCCGGAGGTCGCAGGTTCGAGTCCTGTCTCCGCAACCAGGAAGCCTTGCAGGTCATTGACGCTGCGAGGCTTTTTCATTTTATCCAGGAGAACAAGAGAAAAAGAGAAAAAGGGCTAAATCTTTTTTTCAGGTGCTACGAAAATAGCTTGCAACTTGGTAGTTAATACAGAGAATGTGAGGCAGCTGGAAACCTCATTTACTCACTTGTGTTTATTTTAAAGTGTTCGTGAACTCGCTACGCTCGGTTTCACCTAATTTTTCTAACAAAACAACCTCAGTAGCACGTAATTACATAGTATCAAACCTCATTACCTTATTGTTTTCGTGGCCATTTCATCGTTTTAATGAGGTAATGAGGTTGTTGATATGCATATTAATTCATTGCTACTGAGGTTGTTTTGTTAGAAAAATTAGGTGAAACCGAGCGTAGCGAGTTCACGAACACTTTAAAATAAACACAAGTGAGTAAATGAGGTTTTACACCAGCTGTTTTTACGGTTTGGCGGCGGCGCCAACCACCCTCTCCCGCCCTGCGCACCGTCATTCCTCGCTGCGCTCGGAATGACGGTGGGAGGAGGGAAAGACTCAAAATGAAATTTTCATAGCACCCAAAAAAAAGATTTAGCCAAAGGAATGACGAATAAGCAAGATACAGTTAATAAAGTTGTCGTCCCTGCGGGACGACACTTTTATATCCGTTATATGTTATTTATTTCTTATCCCTTAGCCAAAAAAAGAAAGAAAGAACAAGAGAAAAAATTTTTTTTAATAGCTGAACTATGGAGCTTACCCCCCTTCTGCAGCAGGTTCGCGCGGCTTCGCGCACCCTTAGCCTGCTTGCCGACGCCGACGTTAACGCCGTGCTGCTCACGCTGGCGGACGAGGCCGAGCGGCAATCGGCCTTCATTCTGGCAGAGAACGCCAAAGATGTTGCCTGCATGGACAAGAACAATCCGCTGTACGACCGGTTGCTGCTGTCGCCCGAGCGCATTGCCGGCGTTGCAGCCGACATTCGCAGCGTGGCGCTGCTGCCGTCGCCTCTGGGCAGGACGCTGGCGCAAGCTACGCGCCCCAACGGCATGAGCATTACCAAGCTGAGCGTTCCCTTTGGCGTAATCGGCGTTATCTACGAAGCCCGCCCCAACGTAACCTTCGACGTTTTTTCGCTCTGCTTCAAAAGCGGCAACGCCTGCGCGCTCAAGGGCGGTAGCGACGCGCAGCGCTCCAACGAGGCCATCATTTCCGTAATTCACGCGGCGCTCCGCAAGCACGGGGTAACCGAAATGGCGGCGCAGCTGCTGCCCTGCTCGCGCGAAGCCGCCAACGCGCTGCTCGGCGCCACCGGCTTGGTGGACTTGGTGATACCGCGCGGCAGCGCAGGCCTCATCAGCTTTGTACGCAGCAGCTCCCGCATCCCCGTCATCGAAACGGGCACGGGGGTGTGCCACATCTACGTTGACGAAGCGGCGGAGGTGAATATGGCGCAGCGCATCGTTACCAACGCCAAAACGCGGCGCGTGAGCGTGTGCAACGCCGCCGAGTGCCTGCTGATATGCTCAAAAAGGCTGAACGATTTGCCCGCCATTTGCGAGCAGCTGGCTGCTGCCCGCGTTACCCTCTTTGCCGACGACGCCTCATTTGCCGCGCTGCAAGGCCGCTACCCTGCCGGCCTGCTGCAGCACGCCGCTCCGGAGCACTACGGCTGCGAATTTTTGGACTACAAAATGGCCGTAAAGACGGTGGGCGGCGTGGACGAGGCGGTTGACTTTATCAACGCGCACGGCACAATGCACAGCGAGTGTATCGTTTCGGCAAGCAAAAAAAATGTTGACTTTTTTCAGCGCATGGTGGATGCGGCCTGCGTGTATGCCAACGCTTCTACCGCCTTCACCGACGGCGCGCAATTTGGCCTTGGCGCCGAAGTGGGCATCAGCACGCAAAAGCTGCATGCCCGCGGCCCCATGGGGCTGGCGGAGCTGTGTACGTACAAGTGGATTGTTGAGGGTAGCGGTCAGACGAGGCCGCAGCAGCCATCCGCAGCATCGTAATTATTGCGCTGATACACTGCGTATTGCTATTTTTGCAAAAAAAATATCCAAAATTTAACCTGTACGCAGGAACAACTTCTGAAAATTTTATTTATTTTTGCCTCCATTAATACCAACAGCAAAATGCATCAAACATGCCAACATAATTTCTCTTGCTATCCGCAAAACAACTTGGTAATGCCGGATGATTTTGCTATGTACGCGTACATGTACATAGGGCAGGCGCAAGGCCAGCCCCTACCGCGCACACACAGTACGGGCAAAGCATGCTTTGCCCCAACACACACACACCCACACACACACACACCCACACACACACACACACACACCCACACACACCCACACACATACACACATACACACACACACACACACACCCATACACACACAACTGTCTCAACATGCGCCCCTCGCGTTTCCAATCTCAGCCTCATTTCAAAATTCATGAGCCCTAAACTGCTTACGCCTTGTCACAATTTGCTGCCAATGTCTTCAGTATTATTTATGACGTCAAATAGAATTATTATGAAAGGAAGCAATTCATGCCAAGGAATTCATAAAGCAGATGCGATAAATAGCCTGCGATCTTATGTCTGTTGACTTTGAACTCTCACAAGGTCATTTCGGTCCGGGAAATAAACGGAAGTGAACTAAGTTTGATAGTTTGTTGGTCTTGTATGCTTATCAGTTTGTCTGTCAGCATTAAATAACCGAATACACCATAAATACATCACTTAGAAGTAGAAGCCAGCAAATCAAACCGCCACAGGCCTGTGTTCCTGAGCCAGTTCCCCACAGGCTGGTCTACTCGTCACAGGCCTGTTCAAATAAGGGTTAGTTGATGGGTGGTTAAGGCGTTACGCTACAAGCCGGAAGGTTATGAGCTCGAGGCCTGATGAAGTGTATGA
>JAISAC010000211.1 GCA_031266935.1 Prevotellaceae bacterium | reverse complement strand
CGTTGCCTTTTTCTACCGAGCGATTCATTCCTACGGAATGAGCAAAAGCGACAATTTGAATTACACCCTTTGCCACACATCATAAAACTGCTATATCTTGTTTATTTCGCATCTCTTAGCGTACTATTTTTAGCGTACTACGGATTTTGGACTAAGGGTATCGGGTAGGCGTCCATCTCGCGCTGCGGGATGAACTCCACAATGCACGGGTCATTCCACTCAACCTCGGGGTACACCGGCTCGCCGGTCAGGTGGGTACCCGGATACCTTCTGTCCAGCGTTTGCTTTTTGCGGAAAATGTCGTACTTGCGAAATCCCTCCCACGCCAGCTCAAGGCGGCGCTCCTCCGATACCCTGTCGTTTAGCGTTCTGGTTGCCGTCAAGTCTGCCGAGGTTAGCGGGGGGATATTTGCGCGGCGGCGAATAACGTTGAGGTCTGCGAGGGCCTCGCTCTCCATATGCTGCTCTGCGTAGGCTTCGGCGCGGTTGAGGTAAACTTCGCCCAAGCGTATCATCACCGGCGAGTAGAGGTGCGACTGCCCCTCCTGCATCGAAATCTTGTAGATGTAGCGCTTGGGGTAGCCGTTGCGCAGCGCGATGTTCTCTATCCTCACGTAGAATTTTTCGCCACCCCTTCTCACGTAGTAGCGCGTCCATTCGCCTAATGCGTCCTTACCTGTGTCCGTCTGAACGGTGGGGCTACCGTAGCGTGAGGGGTTTTCGAGAATGGTGTAGCTGCCGTCCGCCTCTCGCCGCAGCGTGTCGGTAACGTTGAGGTATTCGTTACCGCCGTTATGCTGTACGTAGCTCATTCTCAGCGTAGCGCCAGTGGTTTCGGGAACAATAAATTTGTGCCTCCGGTCGGTCATGTGCTCGTCGAGCAGGTCGAGGATGGATGCCGAGGGGTACATCTCGCCCCAGCCTATGTTGTCGATAACGGCGTAGAGCGAGCCTGCGGAGTACTGGTCGAGATGGTACTTTTCAAAATCCACGTCCTTCATCATGCGGATGGCAAAAATGGTTTCCGTGTTCGCTTCGGGCACGGCGTTGGCGTAGCTTTCGTAAGCTGCGCCTTCCAGCAGGGTGTAGCGCCCCGACTCAATGACCTTGTTGGCGTATATCGCTACGCTGTCCCACTTTTCCATGTAGAGGTACACGCGCGACAGGAAAGCTTGCGCTACCTCTTTCGAGGCAAATATGTTGGGCTTGACGCTCTGCATAAGCTCTTCTCCCTTTTTCATGTCTTTGACAACCTGCTCGTAAACCTTTGCCACGGTGGCTCGTGGCGGGAAGTAGTCAATCTGCGTGGTCAGCTTGAGCGGTATGCCGAGGTTGGTTGCGGGGTCGGGGTGAGAGTAGGGTTTGCCAAAAATGTTGCAGAGCTGGAAGTACAAAAATCCGCGCAGGAAGTAGTTTTCGCCCAGTAGCTGGTCTTTTTCGGCCGATTCGCCCTCCGGCACTATCTCTAAGATGGAGTTGATGTTAACGATAGCCTGATAGGTAAACTGCCAAACGTTGGCGGTGTAGTGGTTATCGTTCAGCCGGCGGAACGTGTAGTGGTTGAAGAGGTAATCGCTGGTTGTTCCGCTCATCGTCATGTTGTCGCCGCCGTACTCGCCAAACTGGTGGAGGGTTTTGTAGTAGTACTCCTCCTTGAGCTTGGCGTAGTTGCCCAGCGTGATGTTTTCGATGTTGGTAGCGTCGAGCTTATCCGCCGAAATTTCGTTGTAGGGGTAGCGCTCCAGCTCGCAGCCTGCCGACAATGCTGCTACCGCAGAAATGAGAAAAATATTCAGAATCGTTTTCATATTTATAGATAGTTACACAAGTATTAATATTCTTAGTTCTTAATTCTTAGTTCTTAGTTCTTAGTTCTTAGTTCTTAGTTCTTAGTTTTTAGTTTTTAGTTTTTAGTTTTTAGTTTTTAGTTTTTAGTTTTTAGTTTTTAGTTTTTAGTTTTTAGTTCTTAGTTCTTAGTTTTTAGTTAAAACGCAAGATTCAGCCCCAGCGAAAACCTTCGGGACATAGGGTAGAGGTCTGTGCCCGGGGTGCTGTTGCCGTGCCCTGCCCCAAGCTCGGCATCGGGACCGGAAAACTTGGTGAGGGTAAACAGGTTTTCGCCCGAGAGCGAAACGCCAACGCTCTTAATGCCCGCCCTCTTGAGCAGGTTTGTTGGCAGCGCGTAGGCAAGCGTCAGGCTGCTGAGCCGGATGTAGCTGCCATCCTCGAGGTAGCGCGAGGAGGGTCTGTTGGAGCTCTTGTTTCCTCCTGCAATGAGCCTTGGGTGCGTGGCTATGTCTCCCGGTTTTTCCCAGCGGCTCCATCCGTCCTTGAGCGCCATGGCGTTGTACTGGTAGTAGAACCCGTCGTTGTCGTAGTACTCGCGAGCCCAGTTGTAAATCTGGTTGCCGTAAACAAAGGAGAACATTGCCGAGAGCGAAATTCCTTTGTAGGAGGCTGTAGTTGACAGCCCGCCCGAAAAGTCGGGGTTGGCGCTGCCCTGCTTAACGCGCCTTGCGTTGGAGTAGTTTGTAGTTGTGTGCCCGTTTTTGTCGTACCACGTAGGATCACCGGTGTACGGGTTCACGCCGGCCCAGTCGTACAGGTACCACGTGTCGAGGGGAATGCCCTCTTCCCGCACTTTAAGCCCGGAAATCTGCTGGTTTCCCTCGTAGAGCTCTACGAGCTTGCTCCTGTTGTAGCCGATGTTAACGTCTGCCGTCCACAAAACGTCCTTGGTGCGGATAATGTCGGGGCTAATCACCACCTCAAATCCGCGGTTGTTCACGGCGCCTACGTTTTGGTACTGCCCGCTGTAGCCCGTAACGGCGGTTAGCGTAACCCAGTAGAGCAGGTCGGAGGTGTTCTTGTCGTAGAGGTCAAGGCTGAGGCTCAGACGGTCAAAGAGGCGCGTCTCCACCGCGATGTTGGTTTCGTAGCACTTCTCCCACGTCAGGTCGGGATTGCCGAGGCGCGAGGGGAAGGCCGTAGGTACGCCGTTGTACATGGTGTTGAGTGAGTACACCGACATGTAGCCGTAGTCGCCCGAGCCGGGGGTGTTGCCTATGGAGCCGTAGCTGGCGCGCAACTTGAGCTGGTTGACGAAGTCAACGCCCTGCAAAAAGCTTTCCTTGTGCAGCGACCATGCAGCGCCCACCGTGAAGAAGTTGCCGTAGCGGTTGTTTTTCCCGAACTTCGACGAGCCGTCTATTCTGTAGGAGAACTGCGCCATATAGCGGTCGTTGTAGGTGTAGTTGGCGTTGAAGTAGGCCGACTGCATGGCCGACTCGTTGATGTTGCCGTCCATAGAGTAGGGGTTGGCCGCCACGTTTATCACCTCGCCGCCTATGGGTATTCCTCTCCCCTGCGCCTGTGTGCTTTGGCTGCGCGAATCGCTGTACTCGTATCCCAGGAAAGCGCTCACGTCGTGCACGCCGGCAAAGAGCTTGTTGAAGCGCAGCAGCTGGTTGGTGTATAGCGAATTGTGAAAATCGTTCTTGGCCCTGATGGAGCCGTTGTACGACTCTGCGCCGGTGGAGCGCGGGTCTTCGTATCCTTCTTCGAGGTAAGACCTCATGCTAATGCTGTTGTTCGATTCAAAAACAAGGAAGTCGGTAATGCTATAGTCAAAGCCAAGGTTTGCCGTAGCGCCCAGCCGCTTTGCCCTTTGCCAGTTGAGCTGATTGTTGTAGAGGTAGTTGTATTGGTCGCGCCCGTGCCAGTCTGTTTCCCTTCCTGTCCGTATGGAGCCGTCCTCGTTGTAGGGGTGATCCCAGGGCAGGTAAAGCATGGCCGCGCCAACGTCGTGCTGCGTGTCGCTGTTGTGCCAGTAGCTGCCGGAGAGCTTGGCCTTTATCGTCAGCCGCTTGTTGACCACGTAGTCGGTGTTGCTGCGGAGGCTGTAGTGGTTGTACTCGTAGCCTTTTACCGTGCCATCCTCCGTGTAGAAGTTGGCGGAGAGGAACGACCTGTACTTTTCGTTGCCCACGGTATATGACACGGTGTAGTCCTGAGATAGCGCCGTCTGCGTGGCGAAGTCAAACCAGTCGGTATCGTACTTTAGCAGGTCCGGGTTGAACCAGCTCAAAATGCCGGAGGTGGCTTTGCCCTCCATCGAGTTGGTATAGTCGTAGAGCTCCTGCGCGTTCATCACCCTGAAGTTGCCAAGGTTCTGCCGGGCAACGCCGAGCTTTGCCGACACCTCTACCTTCGACTCGCTCATGCGCCCGCTCTTGGTGGTAACGAGTATCACGCCGTTGGTAGCCCGCGAGCCGTAGAGGGCGGTGGCGGCGGCGTCCTTGAGCACGCTGATGCTGGCAATTTCGTTGGGGTTGAGCAGGGCGCCCATCCCTCCCACCACGCCGTCGATAACCCACAGCGGGTCGAGCGAGGAGCTGAGCGTACCCTTGCCGCGAATGCGGATTTGCGCGGCCTCGCCCGGCTTGCCGGAGGTGTTGAGCACCTGCACGCCGGCCACCTTGCCCTGCAACATGCCGTTGACGTTTGGCGAGGTTACCGTTTTGAGCTCGGCCTCGCTCACCACGGCAATGGCGCCCGTAACGGAGCTCTTTTTCTGCGTACCGTAGGCCACCACGATTACCTCTTCCAATCCTTTTTCGTCCTCCTCCAGCACGATGTTCAGCTGGGTTGCCCCGTTAATCTGTATATCCTGCCCAACATAGCCAATGAACGAAACCGACAGGACGCTGTTGGGGCCGGCCACGGTAAGCGCAAAGCTGCCGTCGGCGTTGCTCATGGCGCCGTTGGAGGTGCCCTTTTCTATAACGCTTGCCCCCGCGAGCGGATCGCCCGTGCCGGCGGTTCGCACAAAGCCGGCTACGGAGTGAGCCGCAAGCGAAAAGCTGCTGGCTGCGAGCGTCAAAAAAGCGCTCATTGTTATTTTTTTAATTAGCCGACATGAGTAAAACGTGGTATTGCTTTGTGTCATAATATTTTTTTTGATTTTGATTAGCGCTTAATAATAATGTAAAATGTAGAATGCAAAATGCAAAATGTAAAATGTAAAATGCGAATTAATAATATAATGTGCCGGATTTTAATTTTATAGACACGTCGCCTGTTTTGTTGGAGACCTCACCTCCGGCCCCTCTCTGCTGTTCCCTGCTGTTCCTGCCGTCCCTTTTTGCGCCGTTCCCGCCGTTCCTTTTTGCGCCGTCATTCCGAACGCAGTGAGGAATCTCCTCTTCCCAACCACCGCACTTGGGTAGCCGCATAATAGGAGATTCCTCACTGCGTTCGGAATGACGGCGCCGGGTGGACGGGAAAGAGAGAGGGAAAGGGAAAGGGAAAGGGAGAGAGAAAGAGAAAGAGAAAGAGAAAAAGGAGAGGGTACAAAAAAAAACCGCGCATTACCAAAAATAATGCTGCGGCTATATATGAATTTTGAAAAATATTTGCTATAATACGCGCGCGAGAAATTACATATAAATACGTAACTTGCTGAGCACTGTGTGTGTGTGTGTGTGTGTGTGTGTGTGTGTGTGTGTGTGTGTGTGTGTGTGTGTGTGTGTGTGTGTGTGTGTGTGTGTGTGTGTGTG
>JAISAC010000105.1 GCA_031266935.1 Prevotellaceae bacterium | reverse complement strand
CGGCGCGCCACGTCTCTACAACGAGCAGTCCCGCAGGGACGCCCCCCGTATGCTAAAGCATACGGATAATAGAGTGTCACCCCTGCGGGGTTTTACGACAACTCCTGGCAAGTCCCGCAGGGACGACACTTTATTAATACGGAGCGGAGATGTGCGGATGCTCGCTTGTCCGGGCAGTCCCGCAGAGCCTGCCCCGAGCGTAGCCGAGGGGGACGACAACTTTATTAACTGTTATATCTTGTTTATTCGTCATTCCTAAAATATGTTCGCCGCGCTTACCCTACTCCGCCTGCTGCTTTCCGCTCGGATTGCCTCGATAAACTTTTGGAGCGCTGCAACATTTTTTACGCCGGGCGAAGCTTCAAAGCAGCTGTTGACGTCGAGCGCCTCGCAGCAGGGCAGCCGGAGGTCGGCGAGGTTTGCAGCGTCGCCGGGCGCTATTCCGCCGCTCAGGAAAAATGGCGTTTTGCTGCGGTAGCCAACCAGCAGCCGGTGGTCGAACTTTTCGCCGGAGCCGCCGCGCAGCGGGGTTTTCGTATCGAGCAGGAAGTAGTCGCATACGCCCTCGTAGCGGTGCAGCGCGGCAAAATCAGCCTCCGACTGTATCCCAAATGCTTTGATAATTTTGTAGCCGGATTTTAGCCGTGCGCAGTCGTCGGGCGTTTCGTCGCCGTGCAGCTGCAGCAGGTCGAGGCGGTAGCGGGCTGCCTGCCTTGCAACGTAATCTCGCGCTGCGTTGACAAACACGCCTGCGCGCAGCGTTTCCGGCGGTAGCGCTTCAAGGGTGTCGGGCGGCAACCCCTCGGCAAAGCGGGGTGAGCGGCTGTAGAAAATAAAGCCCATGTAGTCCGGCTGTAGCCGCGCTACCTCGGCGATGTTGCGCGCCTCTTTCATGCCGCATACCTTGATTTTCATTTGTCAACTTTCAACATTCAACTTTTCGACATTCAACTTTTCGATAAACGCTGCAAACGCCTGCGCAGGATTATCCGTTTTCATAAAAAATTCACCCATCAGGAAACCTTGGAAGCCTGCTTTTTGCAGCGTTTTCACGGTCTCCGTGTCGGAAATTCCGCTTTCGGATACCTTGACGTAGCTGTCGGGGATTAGGGAGGCCAGCTTTAGCGAAGTCGCCGTGTCGGTTACAAAGGTCAGCAGGTCGCGGTTGTTGACGCCAACAGCGTTGACGTGCGGGTTGATGTAGCCGAGCTCGGCTTCGCTGTGCACCTCGAGCAGCACCTCAAGGCTGAGCGAGCGGGCAAAGGCGGCCAGCTCCGCGCACTGCTCCCTTGTCAGCGCAGCGGCGATGAGCAGCGCGGCGTCGGCGTCGGCAATCCGCGCCTCGCACAGCTGGTAGGGGCTGATGATAAAATCCTTGCGGAGCAGCGGTACGTCCGGCGCTGCCTGGCGCGCTGCCGTCAGGTCGGCAAGCGAGCCGGCAAAGTGCTCCCTGTCGGTGAGCACCGATATGGCGGCAGCGCCGTGCGCCGCGTAGCCGCCGGCAACGGCTGCCACGTCGGCCTCCCTGTTGATGAAGCCTTTGGAGGGCGAGCGGCGCTTAAACTCGGCGATAATGGGCGTAGCCGAGCGGCGCAGACTTCCGGAAAGCGACAGCGCCGGCCGCGCAACCTGCCGCGCTTCGCCGTAAATATCGTCAAAGCTGCGCTGCCTTTGGCAAACGGCGATTTCTTCGCGTTTAACGGCGAGTATTTTTGTCAGCATGTTCATATCATTTTTATTTTTTAAGGATTTACCATTTTTTCCAATACAATGACTTGACGAATTACATTTTTAGATTGAGGCTTGACTACCGGAGCAATGGATACTGAAATATCATTATTTTCCGACGTAACTTCCGCAACGTTGGGAGAGCTTGCCATCCCAGATGTGGTATGCATTGCCGTTACGTTGTGTACCGGTAATTCTTCGCTATTAATTCGGGGATATCCAAACGTGATAACTGCTTCCGGAACATCGGAGGAAGGTATTTTTTCCGTAGCATAGATTTCCAGAAAAGCTGCGATATTCCGACGCAACTCAAGCGTATTGCCCCTGAAAAGCAAACGCCCGATGCGGTAAGCTTCGGATTTATTTTTATCCGTCAACTCCAATGCTACCCAAGTGTGCGGTGCATCCTTGAATAGCACGGTTTCTTCTTTGATTAACGAAAAGATATAAACTCCTTTGGTCCATGTGTAAGGACGGCGGACGCTGCAAAATTCACCTTCGTACCCAGCGCTTTCGCATAGTCCGTTTTCAAACATATCCACATACTCCAATCCAATGGGTTCTGCTTTATCTTTACTCCACCGAGAAAAAATTCCGCCTTTGCCCGAATGTACCCGTTTCCTGTCATCTTTATTTTTCCAACCATTGATATTGGTTTGTAAGCCTCCGTAAAAGCCTTCTCCATTGAAAGCCGAATTAACCGGAGAAATGTACAGATTGTAGGTGTCCGGAATATCCCTGTCAATGCTTATGTCAATATCCAATCGTTTAAAATCCGGTATGGAATCTTTGAAGCTCCAATAAATAACCATCATGTGCCAAGGCAACGAAGGGAGTTCAATATTTTTCAGCTGCGCATCTTTCCGTACGCCGGTCATTTTCGCCTTCGTTTGTCCTTGACACGGTGCATGTAAACAAGTTATCAGAAAAAGAATCAGAATTGCTCTAAGTGTTTTCATGTTTTGTAGGTATAAAAAAGATTATAATTTATAAGACGTTGGATATTGCTCGTGGGGCTGAAATACTGACAATCAATAGCGAGTGAGGCGCTGTCGAATCAGGAGTTTATTTCAACGAATTTTTTCAGCGATTTCAGGGCTTTTCCGCTTTCTATGGAGGCCTGCGCCTGCGCAATGCAGGCGGCAATGTCGAGCTGCGGGTTAATGGTGCGTATGGCGAAGGCCGCGTTGGCAACAACGACGTTTTTTTGCGCTTCGGTGGCGGTGTTGTTCAGCACACGGTCAAATATGGCGGCGGCTTTGTCCACCGTGTCGCCGCCGTACAAATCCTCTGCTGCCGCACGCTTAAAGCCGAGATCTTCGGGCGTATGGATGCTCTCGCCGCTGTTGCAAAAGCACTTAAATTCGGAGGTGAGCGATATTTCGTCGTAGCCATCCAGCGAGTTGACCACCGTGAAGTCGGCGCCTGTTTGCTGGTAGAGGTAGTAGTACAGCCGCGCCAGCTTCAGGTTGTACACGCCCAGCATTTGCCGCTTGGGCAGGGTGGGATTGACCAAGGGGCCAAGCATGTTGAAGAATGTCCTGACGGCAAGATTTTTGCGCACCGGCGCTACCACCTTTAGCGCGGGGTTGAAAAACTGCGCATGGAGGTAGGCTATTCCGCAGGCGTCGAGCGAGCGGCGCATGAGGTCAACATCCTTGGTGAACTTTACGCCGTGCTGCTCCACCACGTTCGAGGCGCCGCTCACCGAGGTAGAACCGTAGTTGCCGTGCTTCACCACGTGGTAGCCGGCGCCGGCCACCGTGAAGCAGGCGGCGGTGGAGATGTTGAACGTGTTCTTGTTGTCGCCACCCGTACCCACGATGTCAATAGCGTTGTAGTCCGACAAATCTACCGGTACGCGTAGCTCCAGCAGCGCGTCGCGAAAGCCCGTCAGCTCGTCAATGGTGATGCTGCGCATCAAAAAAACGGTGATGAAAGCCGCAATCTGGCTTTCGTTGTACTCGCCGCGCGCCATGCGAATCAGCACGTCCCGCGATTCTTCGCGGTCGAGGTTTTGGTGCTCAAATAAGCGGTAAAGCAAATGTTTCATGGAAATTTTGAATTATGAATTTTGAATCTTGAATTTTTTGGACTATGCTTTTGCTCGGGTTTCCATCCCTTCCCTCTCTCCCCCCCCCAATCGCTTCGCTTCATTGGGGGTTATTCACATTCAACCCTGCGGGTTGATCGCCTAATTTTATCCGATACATGATGGGTAATGCGACGCTATTAATTATTAATTATTAATTATTAATTATTAATTAAAATCACCCTTTTTCTAACCAGTTTTGTATGATTTTTTCGCCCATTGGCGTGAGCACCGATTCGGGGTGAAACTGTACGCCTCGCACACGGTAACGGTGGTGCGCCAGCGCCATGATGTTGCCGCGCCTGTCCTGCGCCGTTATGCTTAGCGACTCGGGGAAGTTTTCGGGGCTTACCACCCACGAGTGGTAGCGTCCGGCTTCAAATTGCTCGCCCAGCCCGTCAAACAGCAGGTCGGGCGCCGTAACCCGTATTTCGTCGCTCACGCCGTGATACACATTTTTCAGGTTGACTAATGTACCGCCAAACGCCTCGCCGATAGCCTGCATACCGAGGCAAACGCCAAAAATGCTTTTGGTGGGGGCGTAAGCTTTTATCAGGTCCAACAGGATGCCGCTCTCGGAGGGAATACCCGGTCCGGGCGAAAGCACAACCTTATCGTAGCGGGCAATGGCTTCGAGCGCAATCTGGTCGTTGCGCGCCACCTCAACGTCGCTGCAGCCAAGCTTGCGCAGGGCGTGAACAAGGTTGTAGGTAAAAGAATCGTAGCTGTCGAGTACAAGTAGCTGCATGGTAATTAAAAACTAAAAACTAAAAACTAAGAACTAAAAACTAAGAACTAAGAATTGGGAAGATGCGATGAATATTCGGCTTGAATCCGTTTCGGTACTTTTTTTATCACTTCATCTACGGAATGGCAAATCCATTTTTTTACTTCCTTGTCCGGCATTTCCCGATTTGGGTAAATGGTATTCCAGTATTTTTTATTGAAATGGTAAGCCGGCTCCACGCAGGCGTATCGTTCCCGCAGCTCAACAGCCTGCTCCGGATCGCACTTCAAAAAGATTTGCAGCGCGGGAGCATCCAGCGGGATCAAAGCGAACATTTTTCCCACAACTTTCATCACCAAAGTGACGTCGTCAAACGGGAAGCAGCTGGTTGCTCCTTTGATGGAGAGGCAATATTCATGAAGCTCTTCGATATTCATAAAGCTAAAAACTAAAAACTAAAAACTAAAAACTGAAATCTAAAATCTCAACTTTTTGCCATTTCGATAGCTTTGTTCAGCGCGCCGAGCTTGCTGTTCACCTCGCGCAGCTCGTTTTCGGGTTTCGACTGCGCAACGATGCCCGCTCCGGCCTGATAGTACAGCGTGTTGTTGCAGCTCACAAAGGTGCGTATGGTGATGGCCTGGTTGAGGTTTCCGTCCAGCCCGATGTGCCCGATGCAGCCGCCGTAAACGCCCCGCGGGTGCTTCTCCAGCGCGTTGATGAGCTGCATGGCGCGTACCTTGGGCGCTCCGGAGAGCGTACCCGCCGGAAACGTATCGGCAAAAAGCCCGATGCGGTTGGCCTCCGGCGCCACCTCGCCGCACACCCGCGAAACCATGTGGATGACGTGCGAGTAGAACTGCACCTCCTTGTACGATTTTACGGTTACGCGCTGCGCGTTGCGGCTCAGGTCGTTTCGCGCAAGGTCTACCAGCATCACGTGCTCGGCGTTCTCCTTGGGGTCTTGGAGCAGGGCTTGCGCCAGCTGCCGGTCTTGCTCGTCGTTGCCCGTGCGGTAAATCGTGCCGGCTATGGGGTCAATGGTGGCGGTGTTGCCCTCGACTTTCAGGTGCGTTTCGGGCGAAGACCCAAAAATGCGGTACGACCCAAAATCGAAGTAGAACAGGTAGGGCGACGGGTTTACAGACCGCAGGGCGCGGTACACCTTGAAGTCGTCGCCGGTGTAGCGCTGCTCAAAGCGCCGCGACAGCACAATCTGAAACACGTCGCCCCGCAGGCAGTGCCCAATGCCCGCCTGCACCATTGCCTTGTAATCCTCGTCGCTAATGGGCGAAGTAATTTCGCCCTGCGGGCAAAAATCGTAGTTCGGGAAGTTGCGGCTGTTGATGATGTAGATAAGCTCATCCATCTTGCTTTGCTCGCCGCCGGTGAGGTTTTCTACAATGATCATCTCGTTGTTCAGGTGGTTAATGGCAATCACAAAGCGGTAGAGGATGTAGGTCATGTCGGCTATTGGCGACAGCGCGTCTTCGCTTGGCTTGACGTCTATCTGCTCAAAGTAGCGCACGGCGTTGTAGGCAGTGTAGCCAAAGAAGCCGTTGCCGCTGCCCGCGCCGCCATCCGACGCCTCGAAGCTTTTGACAAATTCGTCGAGCATCTGCTGCTCGTCGTGCTGCCGGACGATGGGCGTGGAGGTTTTTGTCCCGTCGGGATAGACGGCTGCCGCTACGCCCCGGCTCACCGAAAAGGAGGCCAGCGGCGCTACCCCGATGAAGGAGTAGCTGTTGTCCGACGTGTGGTAGTCGGAGCTTTCGAGCAGCGCCGATTGCGGGAACATATCCCGCACCTTGAGGTAAATGCTCACCGGCGTTTGGAGATCGGCGAGCAGCGTTTTTTTGATGACGGTCAGCTTTACTTTCATGTTATTGTGGTTTTAGGGATAAAAAATAAATAATATATAAATGTTCCATGTCATCTTTGCATCCCAGCGGGATGCGTCGCTCGGTAGAAAACACGAATGGCGTCCCTCTTTGGCATCCCGTAGGGATGC
>JAISAC010000104.1 GCA_031266935.1 Prevotellaceae bacterium | reverse complement strand
TTCAGCATACGGGGACAAGCAGGAGGCTCCCGCTAAGTCCCGCAGAGCCTGCCCCGAGCGTAGCCGAGGGGGACGACACTTTTATATCCGTTATATGTTATTTATTTCTTATCCCTTAGCCGGAGGGTTATTCACGGAAAACGCCTCCGGCGCTAAGAGAATGTGTAATTCAAATTATTTATTTTTTATTCCTAAAAAATTAAAAACAAAAATTATGTCAAAAAATTACTTTTATTCGAAACATAGTAGGGCAGCTGCGCGCAGCTGTATGGGTTTTGCCTTGCCCTTGGCGTTGGCGTTGCTGTTGGCGGCGCAAAGCGTAAAGGCGGAAGGCCTGTACAATCAAGGCTCATTGAACGGCGTCACCATCACCACCGGAGGCTATATGGAAGTTGATGTTCCGGTTTATGACTGCGACTATGATGATGAAGCCGTTTACAGGGGGATACTCTACCTAAAAGTAGATAACACAGAGCATGAGCTGTTCCAGTGGGATTCACAAACGAAATACGATGATTGGCAAGATGACGACGGCTATCACTCCCACTGGGCAAGGTTTCGGCGTCATGGGACCCATACCGCCGCAGTGCTGGTTAACGGACAGCCAATCGGAAATACATCGGGTTGGAGCGCCAAGGTGTATACAGCTAACCATGAAAGCGGCTCTGTTACGCACAGGGTGACGGTGTACCTCAGCGCCACGCTGCTGCAGAATTATATGGGGCGATCGGTTCACTTACATACGAGCGTTGAGATAGATGAAAATAACGATAGAAAAGATGGGAAAATATGGGGCGATAAGCAGGCGGACAAGACGATGCCGAGCTGGGCCAATCCTACCATATCGAGTATTGACTTTTCGAGCGAAGCAGGGAAGTATGCTGCTACCTGGAGCGTCCTCAACGCGCCGGAAGGTTCCGAATACAGATGGGGTGAGTCGGGAGATTATCTGAAATCAACGTCCGGAGCAACAGATAAATTCGATGTAGCCGACACGCAGCAATCCCGTACTTTGAATTTTTGGTATAAAATATCGAGCTATCAGCGGATCACAACCTCTGCCACCGGAATGTTTCCGGCTTACCAGCAGCCGCTAAGCTTCTCGGCGACCAACGCGGATAATGGCAATACGACGTTAACCTGGAAGATTGGGGGTACGCAACCAAACCAGCAAACCGGCGACGCCTTCGAAGTGCAGCGCTCTACGGATGCTGGTTTTTCCACCTTCGTTACGGTTGGAACGCTTGATTACAGTCCTGCTAAAGGGACTTACACCTTAACCGATCCTACAGGTGAAGATAATTTGAATTGCCCGGTATATTACCGCATCCGCCGGACAAAAGCTACCGGCTGGAATTGGTCGTTCTGTAAAGCTACCGAGATTGTAAAATCAATGTCCCACGTAGGAGTCGTTGCCGGGAGCGTGCGCGCAGGTATTGACGACGATAACATGGCTACCGTAACCTGGCAGTTCAACAGCGGCAACGTAACCTCCAGCAACTCTCAGATAGTGATTGAGCGCGTTAACTTGGTTACCCAGCAGAGAGACAAAATATCGCTTCCTTACGCTAAAAGTACCACGTCATACGAAGAAGAGCTGACCGCCATGTGCCAGGAATTTATGTATAATGTGCATGTCGTTCCGGGCAACGCTAAGTATCCTGCGCAGGATCCGGTGGCCTCTCAGCTGTCGGACCCTGACAGGAGAATAATCCCGCTCAGGCTGGGAAATGTGCCGGCTATCAGCGCGTCGAAGGGCTACTTTTCCGACCGCGTGGAGCTGGAGTGGGAGCTGGCCGACGGCGCCGTTGAAACATTTGCCATTACTCGCCGCCAGTATGGCGCTACAGATGACTTTAAGCAAATAGACACCAAAGCGTCCTACGAAGCGTCCAAAATCTATACCTATTCGGATGCGACCGGAATACCCGGTCAGCTTTACGAATACCGGATTACCGGATTGACCAGCTGCGCCGACGGCGTACACGAGACCTACAGCCCGCCTGCTGTCGGGTTCCGCACCCCTACGGGCGATATCTACGGCCGCGTTACCTTCGAAAGCGGCCAGGCTGTCGAAAACGTGGAAATCAACGTTGTAACCGAAGAAAGCATCCGCTCGAGAAGCTTGGCGTTTGCCGACGGCGCTACGGCAAGCGTAAGCAGTAAGGAGTTCCTGAAAAACAATACCGCTGCGGTTACCTTACAGGCATGGATTGCGCCGGAAGCTACCGGCGGCCTGCAAAAAATCATCTCAAAAAACGGCCTGTACGAGTTGGGTATCGACGCCAACAAGTTCTACTTCAAAGCCGGAAATGCTACGGCAAAAGCCGACGCGCCGTTGGTATCTGCGGTGCAGGCCGGCGGCCGCTTTATGCACCTCACCGGCGTATACGACAGCGCCAAGCTGCTGATTTACGTCAACGGCAAGCTGGTAAAAGAAGCCGCGACAAGCGGCGTCATCACAGGCAATAACAATCCGGTACAGCTGGGCGGCGGCGCTTTTGCCGGCATCATCGACGAAGTCCGCATTTGGGGTTCCGCCCTGAGCGCCGGCGACGTCGAGCGCGATTACAACCGCTACCTGACGGGCGGAGAAAGCGGCCTGCTGGCGTACTATACATTCAACTACGCCGTAGCAACGGAATTTTATGATATTTCGTTTGCCGGAACGTCCTACAACGAAAATCACGGCGTTTTGGCCACCGGCGTTTCCCTGTCGGAAGACGTTCCTACCGCCGACCAGCTGGGATACCGGGGCATCACCGCCGCCGATGGCTCCTACTCCGTCCGCTCCGTTCCCTACCAGGGCAACGGTACGGCCTACCGCATTATTCCCCGCTTGGGCATACACGCCTTCGAATCGGAGCAGGAGGTGCGCTTTATCGGCTCCGGCGCGCAAAGCCATACGGTGAACTTTACCGATAAATCCTCGTTCAGGGTAACCGGCTGGATTACCTACGAAAACTCCACTATTCCGGTAGAAGGCGTTAACTTTGCCATAGATGGAAGAACCGTCGTAAAATCCAACGGTATTCCTGAAGCATCCGGCACCGACGGATCGTTTGAAATTCAAGTGCCGGTAGGTACGCACGAAGTAAAGGCGACAAAGGCAAACCATACTTTTGTGGACGACGGACGGATCACCAACCCGTACGGCTTGGATCTCAACTACCAGGACGAAGTGCTTGGCGTGGAGCTGAAAGACAATACCACCATTAAGTTTATCGGCCGCGTAGCGGGAGGTACTATTCAGGAAGAATATCCGCTCGGACATTCGGTCTCGAAAAACAACCTGGCCGATGGCATCACCGTAACCCTGACGCACATAAAAACGGAAACGCTAATTTTCAAAGACACTACGATAACGGAAGCGCACTTTAAACCGTCGAACAGGCAAACCGCTTATGCTAATAAGGTTGAATACAAAGAAAACCAGATGATTATCCACGTCAATGATACGACAGGTGAATTTGTGGCAAACGTTATTCCGGAGCAGTTTACCGTACGGGTAAATGCCGGCTCGAAGCACGTGGATGTTCCCGGATCGGGGGGCATGATCAACTTAACGCAGCAGTTCGGCAATCTGAGTACGGTTTATGAATATACGGATTCGGTTAAAATAGATGGCGACCAATGGCAAAAGACAAATTATTCGGATACCGTTTACTACAATTTCGCCAGGAAATTTATCAAGCGCTATGCCCCGATAGCTCGTGTGGCTCAGCTAAATTCCGGCGGCGAACCTGTCTCGTGGTTCGGAAGCGATTCTATTGTGGTTGCCAATATTTTGGGCGAAGAAACTACCGTACATTTGGTCGATAAGGCTACCGGAGCTTATGCATTGGGAAAGCCCGTATTTGTACAGCACAGCCCGTACAGATTCAGGCTGAATATATTTGAGCAGTACGTCCATTACCGGGGCGACGAAGCGTTGGATACCGACGAAGTGCCGACTCAGGACGCCAAAATCCAGCTCAACAACGATATTGCCGACAACGACAACCGCGCCATCGAGCTGCCTGTCGATTCTACCGGCACCGCGATTTATCCTTTCAGGGGCGGCGACATCGAGCTGACTACGGCTGTGAAGCGCATCAGCGTGAAGTTCGTCTACGGCGGCGCCGACAACCCGACCTCTATCGACTGGAATTATCCGGCATCGTTCGGCAACGGCGAAGCCTACGTACTCGGCTCGCACCAAACCGGGGTGGATTTTACAACTGCCGGTCCCGACAAGGTGCTGACCGTACTGCGCGACCCGCCCGGCTCGAAGAGCTATTCATTCCTCGAAAAGGGAACTTCTTTCTCAAGCTCCGATACTTACACCGGTAAGCTGCATAATGAGGGAAGTGAAACCTGGAAGGTAGGAATAAGCTTACAGCTGATTACTTTTACCGGAGTAGGAGCAGGGGTTATCAATAAAACGCTTGACCAGGAAAACGGTACCTCCATAGGTGTTGAGCATGAAGAAGAATATGAAGGACAGGACAGCCGGAAGATGACGACGACAACGACTACTCGCTTCCAAACCAGCGACGACCCGCTGTATGTGGGCGCCGACGGCGACCTGTTTATCGGAAATTCTACAAACTTTACCTTCGGCACCACCGAAAATATCACGATTGTTCCCAGAGAACATTACGATGAAGCGCCGGACGCCGTAGCCAAAGTGTACGACGATGCCCATTCGGAATATGTGCTGGTGCTGACTTCGGGCAGATCGGCTTCGCTTTCGTTCGGTACGCTGTTTGCTTATCCTCAAATACACATCGAACAGCGGCTAATTCCGCAGCTGGAAGAAATCAGGAACGGCCTGCTGCTGGAAACGCAAGGCTATACCATTGAAGCGTTGCAGGCAGCGGCAGATGCCGATGAAAGCAAAGTATTTTATTACTCCTATTTCGATCCCGAAAGTCCGCATTTCGGAAAAAGTAATGAAGATGAATCGATCAAAAATATCAGTAATGGCATAGCCGGCGATTTGTTTGATGGCCCCAGCTATAAAATTATTCGTAATGCGAACAAGAATGTAGCCGACTCCATCCACGGCCTCAATTTGTCGATAAACAACTGGATAGCACGCTTGTATGACAATGAGAAAGCCAAGAAAGAAGCGAAGCTGAAGCAGAACTACTCTTTCCATGCCGGAAGTAAAATAGAATACAGCGAATCGTATGCGCAGCAGGTTTCGCATACAAGCACTTTCTCCATTCAGGTTGGCTTAAAGGTTGGAAGCGGTTTTTATATCAACGCTGCTGCCACAACAACGAAATTTGAATTTGAAGAACATGTGAACACTACGCATGGCGGTACGTTCAGTACCGAAGCGGAGCGCTCGCACAGCAAGGGCTTTGTGCTGGAAGATGACGGCGACGACGATTACCTGACGGTAGATGTGATGACTGAAAAAAATGCCGACGATTCCTATTCGGTAGGTGGCGGTACCGTTAGCGGTGGAGGCGGTGAAGTGGATTTGGGTAATATTGATGAAAAAACATACTATCCTTCCTTTATCTTCCGTACTTTAGGCGGCGCAACCTCCTGTCCTTACGAAGGCGCCTATTACACCAAGTACTTCGAGCCGGGCAGCCATAAGCTGAGCGAAGCTACCAAGCGCATCGAAGTTCCCTTCATTGATATGGAAACCAAATTTGTCGAAAACGTTCCTTCGGGAGAAACGGCAAAGCTGAGGCTGTATCTGCGCAACAATTCCGAAATACAGGAAGACGTCTGGTATGACCTGAAAGTGCTGGACGGATCCAATCCCGACGGCGCACGGTTTAGCATTGACGGTACCGGTATCGGAAATGGACGGGCATTCCTCGTTCCGGCAGGAGAAACCTTAGTCAAGACGCTGGAAGTAGGTAAAGGCGCGGTATTGAACTACGACGACTTGCAGCTTATCCTGCAATCGCAATGTCAATACGACCCCACCAACTTCCTCGAAGATATTGCCGACACGGTTACCTTCACCGTCCATTTCATTCCCTCCTGTACGGACGTCAACATCAGGAAACCCAGCAACAGCTGGACTTACAACACCCGCTTGCCGCTGATGAAAGTTGGCGATGCCGACAAGCACTACATGGAAGTCCTGATCGACGGCTTCAACGTGAACTACGATAACTTCGGCCGAATTGAGCTGCAGTACAAGTCGGCTTCCCAGTCGGACGACGAATGGATCGCCCTGATGAGCTACTACACCGATTCGGCCGCGTACAACGCCGCCATCGAAAACGGCCTGAATGCCGAAATGATTCTCGCATCCTACGCCGGAACCATTCCCTATCGCTTCGTCATGGACGATTTGCCCGATCAGCGTTACGACCTGCGTGCAGCCAGCGTATGCATCATTAACAACGAAGAAATCCGCAACGAATCCGAAATCCGGAGCGGTATCAAGGATATGTACCTGCCGCGCCTGTTCGGAAGTCCGCAGCCGGCCGACGGTATCCTGAATGTAGAAGACGATGTTCGCCTGAATTTCAACGAAGCCATCGCCGAAGGCCTCCTGACCCGCAACAACTTTACGGTGCAGGGCGTTCGCAACGGCTCGATTACCGACCATTCGACCTCCATTGAGCTCGACGGCGAAAACGATTACTTGGAAACAGAATTTGAAAAGAGCTTCGAAGGAAAAGATGTAACCGTCGAAATGTGGATACAGGCAGCCCAACCGCAAAACGCTACCCTGTTCAGCCACGGGAATATCAACGAATCGCTCGAGCTGGCGGTTACTGCGGATAACAAGCTCCGGGTAACCGTCGGCAGCTCGACCGTTACCAGCCCCGATCCGGTGGCCTACGATCAAGGCTCCTGGGCGCATGTAGCCCTCGTGTATGAAGCCGGCGGCTTCCTGACGGCATACTATAACTATTCGGCGGTCATCAGCCGCGTACAGACCGGCGAGTACAGCGGCATCGGAAATGTGCTGATAGGGAAGAGCATTAAAGCCGACGGCAACCCTTACGCAGGGAAGGTTCACAACGTACGCATCTGGGAAAAACCGGTAGCTTCGGCCGATTTGCAGGTGAACAGCCTGGCGCAGCTGTCGGGTATCGAAACCGGGCTTGTGGCCTACTATCCGATGAACGAAGGGAAAGGCTCGCTGACCAGCGACAAAGCCCGCGGCGCTACCTTGCTGATGAACGGCGGACGGTGGGCGCTGCCCGACGGATTTGCCGTAGCTACCAGCGGTACGGATTACCTGCAAATAGATGCATCCACCGCAGCCATTACAAACGATATGGATTTCACCATCGAATTTTGGTTCAAAGGCGAGCCGAACCAAACCGGCGCCACCCTCCTCTCAAGCGGGCGGGGCGACGGGCTTGAGGCGGGCGGATCGGACTACCTATTCAATATCGGCTTCGACGAAAACGGCGCGCTGGCTTTCACAAGTAAAGGCGTAAAAACAGCCGTTGCAGGAAGCTACCTCGACAACACCTGGCACCATTTCGCCATTGGAGTGGACAGGGCTATCGGACGCGGGCAGATTTACATGGACGGTAAGCTCAATACCTATATCGACGCGAGCAACATCGGAGGCGTCCGCTCCGCCTACCTCTACTTAGGCGCGCGGGGATGGTATGCCCCCGAAAACGCCGCTGACCTCATTGTGGATAGCTACTTCAAAGGTCAATTTGACGATCTCCGCTTCTGGCAGCTCTACAAAAACGAGCGCTTGGTAAGCGAAAACAGCAACGTCAAGCTGAGCGGTAAAGAGTTGGGATTGCTCCACTACTATCCGTTCGATACCTACATTGAACATCAGGGAATTAAATACCTCGAATTTACGAATAAGGACATGCGCATTGCCGGCGGAGCGAATCCCGAAACCGATAAGCTTGCGGTAGTCGGCGCGACCGAGGCGGAAATTCAGTCGAAAGATATTGCCCCCCTGAAAGACGCCGGCCCGCTTGCCGACCTCGAATTTGACTTTGTCGTCAACAACGACGCTTTGATTATCAACCTGAAGGAGCAAGAGTATAAGGTGTCCAAAACAATCGTTACCTTCACCGTGGACGATGTGCGCGACAAAAACGGCAACGCCATCGCCTCGCCCATCACGTGGAGCGCCTACATCGACCGCAACCAGCTGAAGTGGAGCGAAGACCGACTCAACCTCACAAAAAAAGCTTACGACGGCCTTGAGTTTACGGTTCGCGCCATCAACAGCGGCGGGCTTGTGCAGCGATATACGATAGGCAACATTCCCGCATGGCTGGAGGTAGCGCCTTCGGAAGGAACATTAAATCCGAGCTCATACGAAGAAATCCGTTTCTCCGTCAACGAAGGGTTGAATATCGGCGCCTACAGCGAAGTCGTTTACCTGACCGGCGAAGACAGGGTTTCCGAAGCGCTGACGCTGAACCTGACCGTTACGGGCGAACAGCCCGAATGGACAGTCAATCCCGCCGATTTTAAGTACAACATGTCGGTGTTCGGTAAGATGCGCTTCAACAATATCTTCTCGACCGATACGGAAGATATCCTCGCTACATTCGACAACGGCGTCTGCGTGGGCGTGGCAAAAAGCGTGTATAACAAAACCGTAGATATGTGGTACACTTTCCTTACCATTTACGGCAACAGCCTGAAATCCGACAATTTGGAATTCAGAATGTGGGATGCAAGTACGGGAAAAACCTACAAGGCGGCTCCGGACACGAATATTCCGTTTGTGAACGATACGATTATCGGCGACGTCGAAAAACCGGTGATATTCGACGGCGGGGAAATTTTCTATCAGAATATCGCCCTGCAAAAAGCCTGGAGCTGGATATCTTTCAACCTGGCGAGCAGCGACCTGGGCGACGTAAACAAAACGCTGGCCAACGGAAAATGGACAAGTCGGGATATAGTGAAAAGCAAAGAATATTTTGACTCCTACTCCGCAAACAGCAAAAAGTGGACAGGCTCCCTGTCGAACCACAACGGCTTCAACAATACCTCCATGTTTATGCTCTACGCCTCGCAGGAGCAGGCGGTGAGCGTTTCGGGAACAGTTATCGACACCAAAACGACGCCGATAGCCGTAAACGGAAAGCAGTGGAGTTACATCGGCTACCTGCCATCGGTCAACACCACCGTTAAGGAAGGGCTGGCCGGATACGCCGCCCAAAAAGGCGACGTCATAAAATCGCAAAACCGCTTCGCCATGTTCTCCCAAAACGAATGGATAGGCGACCTGATTTATCTGGAGGCCAACAAAGGATACATGCTGTACCGTACGGCCGCCGACAATGTTACCTTTACCTATCCTTCCGTCAGCGGCGCGTTGAGCAACCTCTGGCCATCCGCCGTCTCTCACTCGTCCGCTCTCATTCGCGCTGTCGTTGGCGGTAGCGGCGGCGGCGGCGACGGTAAATACTTCAACAGCAATTTCTCCGAAAACATGAGCATAATTGCTGCTGTTGACGGCTTGCAGGCCGGCGACCGCATCCTGGCGTACATCAACGGCGAGCTGCGCGGAGCAGGCGAGTACGCCCTCCACGAAGAGAAGCCGTTGACCTTCATCACCGTTGCCGGCAATGAAGCCGGCGCGGCTATCCGCTTTGAATGGCAGCGCGGCAGCGAAACGCTCGGCGAAGCCAGCGCTCCTTTCGCCTACCAGGCCAACTCGGTAATCGGAACAATTGAAAATCCGGTCAGGCTGAACTTCGGAGTTGACGGGAGCAAGCCGAATTTCGGAATCGGCGGGAGCAAGGTTGCTGTTTACCCGAATCCTTTCCGGGCAGATTTCAGGATTAGCCTGGAGGCGAAGAAAGATTCCCCAATCGAAGTGACGGTGGTGGATGTAACCGGACGGGTAGTCTGGCTAAAAACCGAAACCGCCCCGTTCGACGGGCCTGAAACGATTGTCGTGGACGGCGCCTCGTTCAAAGTAGGCGTCTATATCGTGAAGGTAAAGATAGGCAGCTACGAGGCTGCTTACATCACAGAAAAAATAACAAATTAGCAAACAACCGTATGAGGCTGTCGCAAAAGCACACAGATGACACAGATGAAGCAGATTTTCACAGATAAGCACGAAACAGCTTATTTAAATGCCAACAATCAACCGATTATAATCTGTGTTTATCCATTAAATCTGCGTTATCTGCGTACAAAAACGCTTTTGAGGCAGCCTCATACAAAATATTACAAGCAAAAATCAATCTAAATAAATCACTGCAATGAAACAGCTAAGAAAATATACAGTACCGCTTCTGCTGCTTTTCTTCATTTGCCTGCCGACGAGCGCCTGCAAGGAAGAAGAGGAAACATTTACCACTTTTCCCGCTCCGGTATGGGATGTCAACCAGGCGGAGTACGCCGTAAATATGACCGCCGTGGTTCAGCTGCCCTCCAACCTGATTCAGTATGCCCTGGAGGAAGATCAGCTGGCGGCTTTTGCCGGAGAAAAATGCGTGGGCAAAGGCGAGCTGATCAGCAACGGATTGTACTTTGTAACAATTCACGGAGCAACCGACCAGGAGCCGCAAATACGGTTTCAGTACTACAGCGCCCGAAACAAGTACCTGTACGCCTCCGGCGAGCTGTTTGCCTTTGAAGCGGACAAGGTATTTGGAGTTATTGATGAGCCGGAAATACTTCCGTTTACCGTCACAAAATAAAACCGTCACAAAATAAAATCGTCCGACATGAATAACAATACAGCTATGAATAAGCGCAGCGCCGTTGCCGTAATCGCTGGGATATTGCTGCTTTTTCCCTGCATCGGCGTAGCGGCTCAAAGCGACAGCCCGTCCGGCAGCAGCTTGTCCGACAATATTTCGTCCGACAATACTTCGTCCGGCAGCAGCTCGTCCGGCAATACGCGGCAAACCGGCTGGCATCTGGATGCCGGCGGCGGCGTTCAGGCGCTTTTCTCCAGCGATGCCGCAAATTTATCCTTCGGGCAGCGCTTCACCCCGTTCGTATCAGTAGGCGCAGGGAAGTGGATTTCACCTTTCTGGGGAGTTCGCTTACAGGCCGCCGGCTACAGCCTGAACGGCTTCTGCACCACCGAGGGGACTTACCTGTCCGATCCGCTGGGCAGTGGGCTTTATGGAACCAACGACCCGGTAAGAAATCAGGTAACGATTCGCCCCGACGGCTCTTATCGCCACTACCTGCGCTACCTGAATGTACAGCTGGCGGTAGAATTCAGCCTGTTTAACCTGCTGGGCGGATACCGGGAAAACCGCAGGTGGGATATTATTCCGGCCCTGGGCGCAGGATACCTTCGCAGCTTGGGCTATAAAGGAACTCCGGTTACGGACAACCTCTCTGTCAATGCTTCGCTGAAGGGCAAGTACGCTTTGACCTCCCGCTGGGACATCAGCATGGAGGCAGCGGCTGCCGCTTTCGACGGCAATTTCGACGGGCGTATTACCGGGATGCGCTACGAAGCGTATGCCGGAGTAATGCTGGGTATAAGCTATAATTTTGCTAAACCGGTTTACAGGCGCCGTCCGGTAAATCCGCAAAAACAAGCGCCTCCCGCTGCCGGAGGCAACGGAAGAGCGCTTCCGCTTGACAGGGTGGGAGAGAGCTTGTCGGCCATTGAAAAGAAGCTGGAAAAGCTGGAAAGGGTGAGCGGAGGAAATGAAGCGAAAGATCCTCTTATCCTGGCCTCAATTCTTTTTGGATTGAACACCATCGACCCGTTCCCGGGGCAGGATATTCATTTGACCAACGTTGCAAAGTACCTGGATGAGCACCCGGATGCCAAAATTCGGCTGGATGGCTATGGCGACAGGGAAACGGGAACGCCGAAGCAAAACCTCAAAACGGCGGTTCAAAGAGCCGAAAACGTGCGCCGGATGCTAATCGAGGAGTATGGAGTAGCCCCCGAACGAATCGAAACGCAAGCCATCGGGAGCAACGAGCAGCCGTACGAAAAGAACGAATGGAACCGGCTGGTGGTGATTAGCGTAGTGAGGTAGCTGCTCATTAAAATCAAAAATCACAGCAGTTTTTGATACAAATTCGCTACTTTTGCCTTTTTTCAGCAGTAAAAAAACAGTAAAAAAAATTTTTGTAATGAAAAATCAGAAATTGCTTGTAGCGGCAGCCACGGCGCTGCTCTTTTCGCCCTCGCTAAGCGCGAAGGAAGTTACCATTACGGTAAGAAATCCGCTCAACATAGCGCGAGCGGGCGCACCCGTTGCCATCAGCGCAGCGCAGATACGCCTGCTGGACGCTGCATACGCCGGAGGCGCTGCTGCCGTGTACGATGCCGGCGTGCGTATATGCTCGCAGCTCGACGACTTTGACGGCGACGGCCGCGCAGACGAGCTGGCTTTTCTGCTGGACATGAAAGCCGGCGAGTCGAAAAAAATCCGCTTAGTTACGGGCGATACCGCCGCGGCGCCGTGCGCGGCAGGCCGCGTACACGCCCAGCTGTTTTTGCGCGATAAGGAGGGCAGCGGCATTACCCCCGTTCCGTCGGCAGCGTCGCCCACGGGCAACCTCTACAACAGCCTGCACCACCACGGGCCGGCATGGGAAACAGACCTCATTGCCTACCGCGCATACTTCGACGCCAAGCAAACCATAGACGTTTACGGCAAGCGCAGGCAGCAGCCGGAGCTGGACGCCAGCAAGTGGTACCCCACCGACGAGCAGCTGGAGCAAGGTTTTGGCGACGATATTTTGCTGGTATCGGGCAGCGTGGGCGTGGGGACGCTCAAGGGATGGGACGGCAGCAAGGCTGTGCACATAGCGCCGGTGAGCAACCGCGAGGCGCGAATTGTTGCCGCCGGGCCCCTGCGCACGGTAGTCGAAATGAGGGTGCAGGGGTGGATGTACAGGCGCGACTCCTTGGACGTAACCTGCCGCTACATCACCTACGCCGGGCACCGCGACGTGGAGGTCAGGGTGATTGGCGGCAAGCCCTTTGCGCCGGACATGCTGTTCTGTACAGGCGTACAGAAAATGCAGAAGTCAACGGAGTTTTTTTCGGATAAGGCCGGGCTGACCTGCGTCTGGGGAACCGGTTTCCCGGTAAACGATACGGTGAAGTACGGCCTGCAAACCGTCGGGCTGGCGGTGGCAATCCCCGCCGGCGTTTACAGCGGCGACGCAGCCGATAGGGTTAACCACCTGACGCTGCTTGCGCCCAAGGGCGTAAAAGAGTTTACGTACCACTTTTGGGCGGTTTCGGAAAAAGAGGAGTGGTGGCAGGTGAAAACGGCAAAAGCTTTTTTTGACTTCTCGACCGGCGAAAAATATTTGGCGCTAAATCCGGTGATAGTGGAGTGAAAAACTTTGATTTTTTTTGCTGCTATGACACGTTACGGAAGCGTTATCAGGGTATGCCCGGAGAAGCTGGAGGAGTACAGGAAGCTGCATGCCGAGGTATGGCCCGGCGTGCTGAAAATGATTTACGAGTGCAACCTGCGCAACTACAGCATCTACTATAGGGACGGCCTTTTGTTCAGCTACTACGAGTACGTAGGCAGCGACTACCCCGCCGATATGTCAAAAATGGCCTCCGACCCCGAAACCCGGCGCTGGTGGGACGCCTGCGGGCCGTGCCAGCAGCCGCTCGAAACCTGCGCCGATGGCGAGTGGTGGGCCTCGATGGAGGAGATTTTTCATACAGCCTGAGCATAACCCTCGAAGCCCGCCGCTACCCTGCGACGAGCCGGAAATTCAGGATGCAAGCGGGTGGATTTCAAAGGGCGTAAATTCCAACCCTGCGTCATACTCCCATTCAAAAATAAATAGTATCTTTGCAGTTGATTTTATTGCATAATTATATACTGTGAATATAGGATACAAAAATAAACTCAACCGATTGTTGCAGGATTATTATCCCGGAAAGCTGCATTTTTCCGATAATTTGCGACAAATCGGCTATTCCGACCAGCTGTTGAAACAATACAGAAATTCGGGTTGGCTTACAGCATTATCGAAAGGCGTGATGTACCGCGCAGGCGATACACTGCGGGCATTTCCTGCGGTTGCCTGTTACAATGCACAAATGAGTAAATCGTTTTATGTCGCTGCTCATTCGGCATTGGAACTGCACGGTTTCAACCATTTTGTGCCAATGGGAAAACCTGTTTTGATGCTTGGACACCCAAAACAGCAAGCAGCTCCTTTGTGGCTTAGAGTTACCGAATTTGACAGAGTAATAAAGTTTTTTTCGACGGAAATATTTGCAAAACAATACCTTACAACAATGAAAGTTGAAGGTGTAGATTTACTTGCTTCGTTGCCCGAACAAGCATTTTTCGAGTGTTTGCTGCTCGCGCCGCAACAATACGCTTTTATGGATTTGTTCTACATAATGGAGCAACTGTCCACGCTCAATCCCGAAATTGTGCAGGACTTACTGGAAAATACCGATAATCTGAAAGTGAAACGGATGTTTCTGTTTATGGCTGAAAAAGCGGGGCATTATTGGTACAACTTGCTTGATGTCAGCAAAATAAATCTTGGAACATCCAAACTTCAATTGGCAAAGGAGGGCGTGTATATTTCCAAATATAAAATAACAGTACCAAAAGGACTATACGATTATGAATGATGCTTACAGGCAACAGGTTGCGCTTTTGATACGCATTTTGCCTTTGGTTTATCAAATCAAGAAATTTGCCGTTCACGGCGGAACGGCTATCAATCTGTTTCACAAAAATATGCCGCGCTATTCGGTTGATATTGACTTGACTTACATTCCTTTGAAAAACAGGGAAGAGAGTTTAAATGAGATAGAAAAAAGGTTGCTCGAACTCAAACAGTTGATTGAAAAAGCAATCCCGAAGATAAAAATTACTCCAAAATTAGCCGTTTGGAAACTTCAATGTGTTAAAGACCGCGCAACAGTCAAAATTGAAGTAAATGGTACAAAGCGAGGCATTTTGGGCGAAATGGAAGATAAAATTCTGTGCGACAGGGCAAAGCAAGAATTTAATATGACTTGTATGGCGCGAATAGTTCCATTTTCGCAACTTTATGGCGGAAAAATTGCTGCGGCATTAAGTCGCCAGCACCCGCGAGATTTATTTGACTATAAATTTATGGAAGTGCAATCGCTCGAAGAAATCAAAGACGGGCTGATGCTTTGCTTGCTGGGCAGCGACAAACCCATCATAGAATCGCTGCAACCAAACTCGACAAATCAACGCGAAGCGATGGAAAATCAGCTTGAGGGAATGAGCGACATTCCGTTCAGCTACGATGATTTTGAAGACGCTCTCAAAGATTTGATAGAAAAAGTAAATGCAATGCTGACCTCTGACGATAAAAGGTTTCTGCTTTCGTTTGAACAAGGTACACCCGATTGGGACAAATGCTGTGCTGGCGATTTGGGTCAATACCCCTCTGTTCAATGGAAACTGCAAAATATACAGAAACTCAAAGAAATAAATCCGCAAAAGCACAAAATAGGTATTGAAAAATTGGCAAAATATTTTCAATCGTAACCTGAACGTTATATTTTATACCCAATATTCAAATTCCGGGTGGTGTCCATGTTCTATTGATATGGGGATTTAATTAGCAATGTAAATCAATTGTTTCGTATTAATTAAAAGTTATATTAATAAAACATGGACACCACCTCAAAAAAAGATTTCGCCATATTTTAGGGCTATTTACCAATTATTTTTTTACTTTTGCAGCTGTATTCCGTAGCTTATATTTGTAATTCATATTATTTCAGTAGATACAAAAAAGAAAGAAAATATTGGCAATTACAAAAATAACGGACGGGAATACAGGAAGCAAAAAGACCCTCGAGCAGTGGAAGGACACGATTTTGCCACTCAAAAAGCCGTTCCGTTTGGAGTTTATGACATTAATAATAATACCGGCTTTGTAAATGTTGGAACTAATTGTGATACAAGCATATTTGCTGTAAACAGCATAAAATATTGGTGGGAAAAAGAGGGCAAAATTCGTTATCCGAAAGCGAAAAAATTACTGGTTACAGCAGATGCAGGCGGGAGCAACGGTTATAATAGAAAACTTTGGAAATATGAACTTCAAAAATTTGCAAATGAACATAAAATTGAAATTTTTGTCTGCCATTTTCCGCCCGGAACAAGCAAATGGAATAAGATAGAGCATCGGTTATTTTCCTTTATATCAATGAATTGTAAAGGACAACCATTAACTGATTATGAGACCGTTGTCAGTTTAATTGCCGCTACAAAAACAGAAAAAGGACTTACGGTAACAAGCCAGCTTGACGAGCAAATTTGTAAAAAAGGAATACAAATTACAGAAGAACAAATGAATGGGTTAAATCTCAAAAAAAATCAGCTTCACGGTGAGTGGAATTACTCAATAAAAAAACAAAAACGTATTACTTAATTTCGGACAACAACTCAGGATGCAAGCGGGTGGATTTCAAAGGGCGTAAATTCCAAAATTTATGAGATAGTGAAAATAAAGGAAGCGACAGCGCAATATTTCTCTGTGGCTGAGATAAAATCTGTTTCAAAACCGTCGGAGGGGTTCCATGTTTACAAAGAGTTCAGCAACGGCGGGCGCATAGAGATTATGAACGGCTATACCAAGCAGCCGGATTACAAGGATTTGATCGCAATTGCACATGACTTGGCAAAGCAGGGAAAAATCGTACAAATAACTACCAACAGGCACTTTAAAAGCAAAGAATACTGGCAAGTGTTCGGAGCGTTAGGAGGTACTGTCTATGAGCGCAAATGTCCAGATTTGATTGTAAACGGTGTATTTTACGAGTATGAAAGATTTGAGCCACCTTTCAAGAAAGAAAAGATTTCGATGATGATTTCGCATGGCGTTAAGCAGTCGAGCCGTATCATTATCAAAAATACAAAGGGAAGTAGCGACAGGTATATTCTCAGAAATATACACAACAGAATAAGAGAGAAATCATTCAAGCTGAACATTGATGAAGTATGGGTATATGAAAAAGGAAAGTTAAGGAAGTTGTTTTCAAAAAAATAAAGGGCTGAAGCAGCCCTTTATCTTTTACAAGCAGTAACGGAAATCCGTCCTGCGGGCGCACACGCCGTAGCGCAGCTAAATACTTTCGTACCTGCTGCAAATGTAGGTATTATTTTCGAAACTACAAAGGAAAAATGGCCAAATCTTTTTTTGAGGTGGTGTCCATGTTCTATTGATATAATTTTATCCCTTGATTCTCATTGCTATACTGCCAACGGCATAGCATTGTGCATTGGATATACGGAACAGGCGCGTAGCGCTTTCCAACCCTGTACCATACTTCCCAATGCACAAAACTATGCTGCGTGTAGTATAATTTAAACCCATATCAATAAAACATGGACACCACCTCAAAAAAAGATTTCGCCATATTTTAGGGCTATTTACCAATTATTTTTTTACTTTTGCAGCTGTATTCCGTAGCTTATATTTGTAATTCATAATTCATAATTCCTAATTCCTAATTCCTAATTTGTATTTCGTAGCTTATATTCGTAATTCCTAATTCTTAATTCGTAATTTTCTTCGGTATGAAAACAACAAAGCTTTTACTTGTGGGCGTTATGCTCATATCCGCTGCTTTTGCCAGGGCCGGCGCAGCCACGTGGATATGGTATCCGGGCGACTTCGAAATCCGGCTGTCCAACAACATGCAAAACCGCCGCACGGAGCGGGGCGCGTTTTACCCTCCGTTTTGGCGCATGGATAGCCACTACGTGCTGGTTGAATTTTTCAAAACGGTAGATTTAGAGGCGCCCGAAGAGGTAGAAATTTACGCCGAAGGGGAGTATAACGTAAAGCTGGATGGCCGGCTGCAGTTCGGTAAGCTGGACAGGCTGCATATCCCTGCCGGCAGGCATCGGCTCAACATCAGAGTGTACAACCAGCTGGTGACGCCCGCCATTTTTGTCCGGGGCAAAACGGTTGCGAGCGATACTTCGTGGCTGGTTACCTTTAAGGATACGGAATTTGTAAACGCCGGCTCGTGGAACTTTAACGACGCGCAGGCCACGCCGTCGCAGTTTAGCCTCCCCACAACGCCAAAGGCGGCCGCCGCTACCGAGCGCGGAGAGGCGTCGGTGCTGGTAGATTTTGGGCAGGAAACCTTTGGCTTCTTGAAGCTGCACGGCTTGAAGGGCAAGGGCAACCTCTCCGTCTACTACGGCGAATCGAGAGAGGAAGCCTTAGACACCGCCGGCTGCGAAACGCTGGACAGGCTGTACGTAGACCGTTCGCAACCCGAAGATTTTGTGACGAGCGCCTCGAGGGCATTCCGCTATGCAAACATAGCGGGTGGCGGTACGCTGCTGTTCGACAGCGTTTCCATGCTCTACGAGTACATGCCGGAGGTGTACCGCGGCGCATTTCGCTGTAGCGACGAGGAGCTGAACAGGATATGGGATATTTCGGCCTACACCTTGCAGCTGAGCACGCGCGAATTTTTTATTGACGGCATCAAGCGCGACCGCTGGATATGGTCGGGCGACGCCTACCAGAGCTTCCTGATGAGCTACTACCTGTTTTTCGACGCGCCGTCGGTAACGCGCACCCTGTACGCCCTGCGCGGAAAAGACCCCGTAGCGAGCCACATCAACACCATTATGGATTACACGTTTTACTGGTTCATGGGCGTTTACGACTACTACCTCTTTACGGGCGACGAGCGCTTTGTGCGGCAAATGTACCCCCGCATGGAGAGCCTGATGGCCTACGCGCTTGGCCGCCGCAACGCCAACGGGATGCTCGAGGGCCTTAGCGGAGACTGGGTTTTTGTGGACTGGGCAGAGTTTGCGATGAGCAAAAAGGGCGAGCTGAGCTTTGAGCAGCTGCTGTTCTGCCGTAGCCTCGAAGTCATGGCCACGTGCGCCGAAATAGCCGGCAACGGGGAGCGCGCGGCTACCTACGCTGCCCTGTCGCAGGAGCTGAAGCAGAAGCTGTTTGACGGATTCTGGTCGAACGAAAAAAACGCCTTTGTGCACAACCGCGAAGGCGGACGGCAGAGCAGCCAGGTAACCCCCTACGCTAACATATTTGCCGTGCTGCTTGGCTACCTGAACGCAGCGCAAACGCAGGCCGTGAAGCAAAGCGTGCTGCTCAACCCCGACGCGCTGAAGATTACCACGCCCTACATGCGCTTTTACGAGCTGGAAGCCCTGTGCGCCCTGGGCGAACAGGAGCATGTGCTGAAGGAGATGAAGAGCTACTGGGGCGGTATGCTCAAGCTTGGCGCCACCTCATTTTGGGAAAAATACGACCCGCGCGAAAGCGGCGCGCAGCACCTGGCCATGTACGGACGTCCCTACGGGCGTAGCCTGTGCCATGCCTGGGGAGCAAGCCCTCTCTACCTGCTGGGAAAGTACTACATGGGCGTACAGCCCCTCAAGCCCGGCTACGGTGAGTTTTGCATCAAGCCCAACCTTGGCGGGCTGCAGTGGATAGAAGGAAAAGTACCCACCGCCGGCGGAGATATTGCCGTGTACGCCGACGCCAAAACCATCAGGGTAACCGCCGATGCCGGGCAAGGCTTTCTGTACTTCTGCAGCGCAAAAAAGCCAAAGGCGAACATGGGCGCAGTAGAAAAAGTTGGCGACAACGAGTACCGGCTGCTGATTTCGGAGCATAAGAAGCAGTACGTTGTTACCTACCGGAACGCTCAGTAGGCGCTCTTGCCGCTGCTGCTGCCGCCGCCGCTTCTTCTTCTTTCATCTGATTTCAATCGGTCATTCCCGCGCAGGCGGGAATGGCCTGCAACCTCTCACCGCGGGGCTGCGCTGCTCCTAATTTTTAGCACTCTCCTTCAACAATTTATTGCTCAATTATCACTATTTAACGTGCTGATAGCATTAGGGACTGGAAAAATATATACTTTTGTGCCGTTTTATGCTGCGTGTATTGTTGGTAAGTTATTTAAAGATTGAAGGCAGCTGTTGATTTCATTGCTATGACGCAAGTTATTCTACATATTACTGTAATTACGAACTATAAATTAGAAGTTACGAATGGCGCCCCGGGCGCAGCTTCTACCCGTTTTCCGGCGTTGGGGTTAGCCCAACTTTCATTGCCCCGTTATTCCCGCGAAAGCGGGAGCCTCTCGCAGCTCTCCGCCACGCGCTGTGGAGGAGGTTTTTGCCTGCGCGGGAATGGCCGCTCGGAAATGGGGAGTGCCCGAACATATTTGTCCAACAACGAGCTTGTTTCAAGCTTGCCTGTAAATATATTGCTAAAGGCTATTGCTGAGGATTTTAATCCAAAATTCAGGGCATTCATTAGCGTTCTTGAAATTCAAAGATTCAAAGATTCCAAGTTCAATAGCTTATTCGTAATTCCTAATCCTTCTAAGTACACACTCACAGGGCCGGTGCAGCCAGCCCCAACCAACCAATCAACCACACACACAGCTCAACAAGTTACGTATATTTACGTGCGCACGTGTACGCGCGTACATATACATTTTTCCAAAACCCCCAATACCTCCGCACCTTGTTTTTTGTAGCAGGGAGCAGCTCTTTTTGCGGCCATACCCCGCAAAAAGGTTTATGTAAGCTATACTAAAAGATTTTTATGCGCCCCCTCCGATTCAACCCTCTTAAGAGGGTTGGGTCGGAGGCGTTCGCCCAATTGTATCTTAAAGCCTTTAAGTCTTTAAGACGCCGGAAGGCTAAAGCCTAAAACCTAAGACATTTAAAATCAAAAAAAGAATAATTTAAATTAAAAATATTTACTTCAAAAAACATTTGTAATGAAAAATAATACTAAGCGCATAGGCGCAAAATCTATTTTACCCGCAGCGGCGTGGCGGGCCGCGCGCGCCGGTTCGAGGTTTCTTCTTCTCCTCTTTTGCGCTTCCCTGCTCGCGCAGGCCGCGGCGCTTGCGCAAACAACCGTAAACCTTATCAACCCCGGAAGGCTCAAAGACGAAGGTGTAAGCAGAGTGAGCAACCTTGTTGTTACCGGCTTAATTGACGCTCGCGATGTGAAGTATATGCGCGACAATATGGCTGCGCTTACAAGCGTTGACCTGAGCGGCGCTATCGTGGTGAGCTACAGGGGCACAGAGGGGACAATGAGCGAAACTACCACCTACCCTGCCAACGAAATGCCGCAGCGCTCGTTTTACAACGGCTCGACAGGTAAAACATCCCTTACCTCGGTGAAGCTGCCGGCGGGGTTAACCTCCATTGGCATCGACGCTTTTCGCAGCTGCAGCAACCTAACAGGCTCGTTTACCCTGCCGAGCGGGGTAAACGCCATTGGCAGCTATGCTTTTGCCGACTGCATCGGCTTTACCGGTACGCTAAACTTGCCGAGCGGGTTAGAGATCCTTGGCGCTGGCGCTTTTTCCGGCTGCTACAACTTTACCGGCGCGCTCAACCTGCCGGCAGGGCTGAAATCCATTAGCGACTATGCTTTTGAAGCCTGCACCAACTTTCGTTCGCTAACCCTGCCGAGCGAGCTAACCTCCATTGGCAGCTATGCTTTTCAGGACTGTACCAACTTTGGAGGTCCGTTGATTTTGCCGGCGAAGCTAACCTCCATTGGCGCTTATGCTTTTTACTACTGTAGCAACTTCACCTCGCTCACCCTGCCGGATGGCTTAACCTCCATTGGCACCTGCGCTTTTGAGAGCTGCAAGGGCTTTAGCGGCCCGTTGATCTTGCCGGCGAAGCTAACCTACATGGGCGGCTTCGCTTTTCAGGACTGCTTCCACTTCAGCTCGCTCACCCTGCCGGATAGCTTAACCACCATTGGCCTCGCCACTTTTTCTGATTGCCGCGGCTTCACCGGCTCGCTCACCCTGCCGAGCGAGCTGACTACCATTAACAACTACGCTTTTTACAACTGCACCGGCTTCACCGGATCGCTCATCCTGCCGAGCAAGGTAACCTTCGTTGGGCAACATGTTTTTAGCGGCTGTGGATTTAACGGCCCGCTGGTGCTGCCGGCGGGGTTAACCTCTATTGGCAACAGCGCTTTTTCCAGTTGCTCCAACTTTACCGCCGTGTACAGCTACAACCCTAAGCCGGTCTCGATGGACTACAACGCCTCCGTGTTTGCCAGCGGATCTTTCATGGACAGCGTATCCTTGTACGTTCCCTGCACGTCGAAAAGCCGCTACCAGAGCAGCAACGTTTGGAAAAAGTTTAAGAATATCAGGTGCATCGAAGTCCTTAGCGAAACCTTTGAGGGAGGCTCGGGCACAACGCTCGCGGGCTGGGATTTTGCCAACGTCAGCCAACTCAACAAGTGGCACGTGGCTACCGCCGCCGCCAACGGCCCCGCCATGGAGGGCAGCAAGGGAGGCTACATCTCCAACAACGGCGGCAGCCACGCCTACACCGTTGCCTCGACGAGCGTTGCGCACCTCCACCACGGCGAGCTTTTTCTGTCGGCCGACATCGGGTATCACCTCACGTTTGACTGGAAGGGCGTCGGCGAGCTCGGCTACGACGACCTGCAGGTATTTTTGGTAGATAATGCCACCACGCCGGCGGCGGGGACGCCGCTCAACGCCTCCTACGCTTTGCTGGGCGGCCTTTGCCAGCATCCGGCGTGGCGCACAGAAAAGGTAACGCTGCCCGTCCTGGCGGGCAACGGCAATCGGCGGCTCGTGTTCAGCTGGCGCAACAACGGCAGCGCTGGCGTACAGCCGCCGGCTGCCATCGACAACGTTGTCATCGCCGCCGTGCCGGAGGTCGATTCGCTGACCGTGCACCTCACCCAAGCCGGAACGCTCGCCGATGCCGCCGGCGAGGTGGCGGTGCGGCGCAAGCTCACCGTTACCGGCCCGATTGACGCCCGCGACGTGCGCTTTATCCGCGACGCCATGACCGGGCTTGCCGCGCTCAACCTGAGCGGCGCCACCGTGGTGGCGTACACGGGCACGGAGGGAACGGCCTTCTCCGCAGCACCTGTAACCTACCCCGCCAACGAAATGCCCCAGTATTCGTTTTACAACAACCTGCGAGGTAAGGAATCCCTGACCTCGGTGAAGCTGCCGGCGGGGCTGACCTCCATTGGCGGCCATGCTTTTAGAGATTGCTACAGGTTAGCCGGTTCGCTCACCCTGCCGAGCGGGATAACCTCCATTGGCGACAATGCTTTTTACAGCTGCAGCGGCTTCACCGGTACGCTCACCCTGCCGGCGGGGCTGACCTACCTTGGCGCAAGGGCTTTTTACAGCTGTAGCAGCTTCACCGGCTCGCTCGCCCTGCCGGCGGGGATAACCTCCATTGGCGACTATACTTTTTACTCCTGCGCGAACCTCTTCGGTACGCTAACCTTGCCGGCGAAGCTAACCTCCATCGGCGCCAGCGCTTTTGAAGGTTGCTATCGCTTAACCGGCCGGCTCACCCTGCCGGGTAGCTTAACTTTCCTTGGCGAGAGAGCTTTTTACGGATGTAAAAGCTTCACCGGCTCGCTCACCTTGCCGAGCAAGGTAGCCTCCATTGGCAACAACGCTTTTCAAAATTGCACCGGCTTTGACGGCTCGCTCACCTTGTCGGTGGGGTTAACCTACATTGGCGCCAGCGCTTTTGAGAGCTGCAACAAGCTCAACGGTTCGCTCATCCTGCCGAATAACCTAACCCGCATTAACGATGGCGCTTTTTCCGATTGCTTCGGCTTCACCTCGGTAACCCTGCCGGCGGGGCTGACCTCCATTGGCAACAACGCTTTTAGAAGCTGCACCAGCCTCGACACGGTTTACAACTACTGCCCAACACCGCAGGCCATTGAGGCCAACGTATTTACCAGCTCTGCAAGGGCAGGCAACATGCACCTGTACGTTCCCTGCGCGTCGTATGGCAACTACCAAACCGCCAGCGTATGGAGAACATTTAATACAATTATGTGCATTGAAGGTGTGCCCACCGCACCGCAAAATTTTGCCGCAACGCCGGACAGCGCGAAGGTAACCCTGTCGTGGTTGGCGCCTGCAAGCAACGGCGGCAGCGCCATTACAAAGTATGAAGTGAAAAAAGGTGATGACGGTTGGATTACCGCTTCGAGCAGCACCGGCCACACCTTTACCGGCCTGGTGAACGGCAAGTCATATACTTTCCAGGTACGCGCCGTGAACGTCGCAGGCGGCGGCACGGCGGCGATCCTCACAGACACGCCCCGCGCCGGGCCCGATGCGCCGCAAAGGTTTGCCGCAACGCCGGACAGCGCGAAGGTAACCCTGTCGTGGTCGGCGCCTGCAAGCAACGGCGGCAGCGCCATTACGGGGTATAAGGTACAAAAGAACAACGACGGCTGGATTACCGCTTCGAGCAGCACCGGCCACACCTTTACCGGCCTTACGAACGGCACGGCGTATACGTTCAAAGTACGCGCCGTGAACGCCGTGGGCGACGGCGTGGCAGCGATACTCACAGAAACACCCCGCACCGTGCCCACCGCGCCGCAACGTTTTGCCGCCACGCCGGACAGCGCGAAGGTAACCCTGTCGTGGTTGGCGCCCGCAAGCAACGGCGGCAGCGCCGTTACGGGGTATAAGGTGAAAAAAGGCGATGACGGTTGGATTACCGCGTCAAGCAGCACCGGCCACACCTTTACCGGCCTGGTGAACGGCAAGTCATA
>JAISAC010000075.1 GCA_031266935.1 Prevotellaceae bacterium | reverse complement strand
GCCGTCGGCGTACCCGCCCGTTACCACAAACCCGTCCAAGCAGGCGGTATCGGCGCCGCTCGCCATGCTACCGGCGGCCACCACCACGTGGTAGGCGTTGTCGGCTTTGTTCGCCGAGGGGTCGTCGGGGCTGTCGTCGCCGCCGAGGTCTCCGCTGAGCACGGTGGGGTGCTGCCGCCAGTCGCGCGCTTCCATGCCGTCGCCGTCGGTGGCGCTGGCGGGGAAGCCGCCGTAGAGCTTCACGCCGGGCGCCATTGTAAAGGTCGTGTCGCGCGGGTCTGTGCCGGATGCGAGGGCGTACGCAGGTTTGTACGTACCCTCCGAAACCCATATTTCTTTGATGCTGTTGTCGCCGCAGCGCTGCTGCGATTGCGCAAAGTACAGCGGGTCGGCAAGGCCGGAGTAGGCGTTATCCCACGACGAACCGTCCTTGAGGCCATTGCCGCTGGCGCTTACGTAAACAATCCCGTTGTCGCTTACGTGAATAACCTCGCCGACACCACCAAGGTAGCTTTGGTACGACGACTCGTACGCGCCCATGTCCACGTAGCCGCGCTTGCGGGGGTTGCCGTCCAAGTCCGTAGCGGCGCTGCTGAGGTCATTGTTGCCGGCGTCAACGGCGGGGCTGCAGGGCTGTAGGCGGTAGTCGCCGCCGGCGGTAGAGGCACCGGCTTTGGCCGTATCGGGGGAGACAAACAGCGGGTCGGCATCGGTAATAACGCCCTCGCCGGTTACGCTGCCGCCGTGCACAAGGCTGTAGCTGGCGCTGCTGCTGCCGTAGATATTTTTGCTGCTGCCGGGGGTATTGTTGCCCCCAACAATGGAGTTGCGGAGGGTTACCGTGCCGCCATTGCTGTACACGCCGCCGCCGTCGCTCCCGGCGTAGTTGCCGGCAATGGTGGCGTTGGTAAAGGCAGGCGTACCGCAGGCGTACACTCCGCCGCCGTTGTAGCCTGTAGTATTTCCGCTGACGAGCGCGTTGGTAAAGGCAGGGGAGCCGTTGTCGATGTACACCCCGCCACCGTAGCTGCCGGCAGTATTTCCGCTGACAGCTACGTTGGAGTAGGTCGACGTGTCGAGGGTAGCGTAAATGCCGCCGCCGTATAAGTAACTGTAGCCGCCGGCAACGCTGTCGTTGGCAAACCGCATGGCGGTACCGACGCTGTATATGCCGCTGCCATACCTTCTATACACGCTCTGTTCGTTAACCGTAATGGCGCTGCTGCCGTCGGCGTACCCGCCCGTTACCACAAATCCGTCCAAGCAGGCGGTATCTGCGCCCCTCACCATGCTGCCGGCGGCTATTACCACGTGGTGGGCGTTGTCGGTTTTATTCGCCGAGGGGTCGTCGGGGTTGTCGTCGCCGTCGAGGTCTCCGCTGAGCACGGTGGGGTGCAGCCGCCAGTCGCGCACCTCCATGCCGGCGCCGTCGAGAGTGTCGGCGGGAAAGCCGCCGTAGAGCTTCACGCCGGGCGCCATCGCAAAGGCCACATCGCGGCTGCCTGCGTTGGAGCCAGGGGTGTACGCAGGCTTGTACGTACCCGCCGAAACCCATATTTCCCTGATGTTGTTGTCGCCGCTGGCCGATGGCAGCTGCGCAACGTACAGCGGGTGGGTAAGGCCGGGGTAGGCGTTACTCCACGACGAGCCGTCCTTGTTGCCTGCGCCGTCAACGCTCACGTAAACCACCCCGTTGGCGTTACCAAGGGAGTCCCGGAACGATTCGTACGCGCCCATGTCCACGGCGTAGCCGCGCTTGCGGGGATTGCCGTCCAAGTCCGTAGTGGTGCTGTTTAGGTCATTGTTGCCGGCGTCAATAGCGGGGCTGAAGTGCTGTAGGTGGTAGTCGCCCTCGACGGTAGGGGCGTTGTCTTTGGCCGTATCGGGGAAGGCAAACAGCGGGGCGGCGTTGGCAATAACGCCCTCGCCGCTTACGCTACCGCTCTGCACAAGGCTGTAGCTGGCGCTGGAGATGTTATAGATATTTTTGTTGCTGCCGGGGCTATTGTTGCCCCCAACAATGGAGTTGTTGAGGGTTACCGTGCCGCCAACGCTGTACACGCCGCCGCCGTCGGTCTTGGCGTAGTTGCCGGCAACGGTAGCGTTGGTAAAGGCAGGGGTACCATTGTCAACGTACACCCCGCCGCCGTTGCTGTTGGCAGTATTTCCGCTGATGAGCGCGTTGATAAAGGCCGGAGAGCCGCCGCCGACGTACATCCCACCGCCGCGGTTGGCAGCATTTCCGCCGACGCGCGCGTTGGTAACGGCCGGGGAGCCGCTGCTGACGTACACCCCGCCGCCGTAGCTGCCGGCAGTATTTCCGCTGATGCGTGCGCTGGTAAAGGCAGGCGTACCGCTGACGACGTACACCCCGCCGCCGTAGCTGCCGGCAGTATTTCCGCTGACAGCTACGTTGGCGTAGGTCGACGTGTCGGCGGTGGCGTAAATGCCGCCGCCGTAGTAGAAGCTGTAGCAGCCGGCAACGCTGTCGTTGGCAAACCGCATGGCGGTGCCGGCGCTGTGTATGCCGCCGCCGTAGACTCCATCCACGCGCTGGCCGTTAACCGTAATGTAGCTGCCGTTGGCGTACCCGCCCGTTACCACAAACCCGTCCAAGCAGGCGGTATCGGCGCCCCTCACCATGCTGCCGGCGGCTATTACCACGTGGTAGGCGTTGTCGTCCTTATTCGTCAAGTTGCCGGGGCTGTCGTTGCCGTCGAGGTCTCCGCTGAGCACGGTGGGGTGCAGCCGCCAGTCGCGCACCTCCATGCCGTCGCCGTCGGTGGCGCTGGCGGGAAAGCCGCCGTAGAGCTTCACGCCGGGCTTCATCGCAAAGGCCACATCGCGGTTGCTTGTGCCGGAGCCAGGGGCGTACGCAGGTTTATACGTACCCGCCAAAACCCATATTTCTTTGATGCTGTCGCCGCCGCAGCTATGCTCCGATTGCGCAAGGTACAGCGGGCGGGCAAGGCCGGGGTAGGCGTTACTCCACGACGAGCCGTCCTTGTTGCCTGCGCCGTCAACGCTCACGTAAACCACCCCGTTGGTGCTGCTAAGGGAGTCCATGTACGGCGATTCGTACGCGCCCATGTCCACGGTGCAGCCCTGTACGCGGGGGTTGCCGTCCAAGTCTTTGGTGGTGCTGTTCAGGCTGCTGCTGCCGGCGTCGATGGCGAGGCTGCCGGGCTGCAGGCGGTAGTTGCCGCCGGTGGTGGGGGCGTCGGCTTTGGCCGTATCGGGGAAGACAAACAGCGGGGCGGCGTTGGTAATAACGCCCGTGCCGGTTCTGCTGTTGCCGTGCACAAGGCTGTAGCTGGCGATGTAGAAGCCGTAGATATTTTTGTTGCTGCCGGGGGTATTGGTATTGTTGCCCCCAACAATGGAGTTGTTGAGGGTTGTTACCGTGCCGCTTCTTTGGTACATTCCGCCGCCCTCGCCGTTGAAATTGGCCTTTCCGGCGTAGTTGCCGGCAACGGTGGCATTGGTAAAGGCAGGCGTACCGCTGTAGGCGTACACCCCGCCGCCGTTGCTGCCGGCAGTATTTCCGCTGATGAGCGCGTTGGTAAAGGCAGGGGAGCCGTCCATGACGAACACCCCGCCGCCGGTGTGGGCAATATTTCCGCTGATGCGCGCGTTGGTAAAGGCAGGAGAGCCGCTGTCGATGTGCACCCCGCCGCCGTTGGTGGTGGCAGTATTTCCGCTAACAGCTACGTTAGCGTAGGTTGACGTGTCGGTGGTGGCGTAAATGCCGCCGCCGCCGGTGCTGCCGTAGCTGCCGGCAACGCTGTCGTTGGCAAACAGCATGGCGGTGCCGACGCTGTATATGCCGCCGCCATAGCGTTTATTCACGTCCCGGTCGTTAACCGTAATGCTGGTGTAGCCGTCGGCGTGCCCTCCCATTACCACAAAACCGTCTAAGCAGGCGGTATCTGCGCCGCTCACCATGCTGCCGGCGGCTATTACCACGTGGTAGGCGTTGTCTTCCCTATTCGTCAAGTTGCCGGGGCTGTCGTCGCCGCCGAGGTCTCCGCTGAGCACGGTGGGGTGCAGCCGCCAGTCGCGCACCTCCATGCCGTCGCCGTCGGTGGCATCGGCGGGGAAGCCGCCGTAGAGCTTCACGCTGGCCTTCATCACAAAGGCGTTATCGCGGTTGCTGGCGCTAATGATGCTTAGATTGTCTGCCGACCGGTTGGGCTTGTAGGTGCCGGCCGCTACCCAAATTTCGTCACCCTCGCCGGCGGCGTTAATCATCTCCTGCAGGTCGCCGGCGGCGTTGCTCCACGAGGCGCCATCGCCGCTGCCGCCGTCCTTCACGTAATAGATGCCGGCCGCGCCTGCGTAGCCGGCAGAAGCCAGCAGCAGGAGTAAGGCGGTAAAAAAATGCTTCATTGTAGGGTTGGTTGGTATCTATGTTTTTGTTTAGCTATAATTATTTTTGCTGCGCGCAGCACGTCATTCCCCGTCATTCCCGCGAAAGCGGGAACCTCCTCCTCTCTCTTCTTTCTTTGCGCCGTCATTTCGAACTTCGCCGAGTTCCTCCTAACGGGGAAAGCACAAAAATAGCCCACGCCCACGCGCAGTATAAACAAGAGGTTTATGGTTACAAAAATAAAATCAATAAGGTTTTTGAACTTGCTGCTGCTACTGCTACTAAGGTAACCTTGTAAAAATAAGGTTTTTGAGATACACTCTCAACGACGAACGCTATTCCTCAACCTTTGCTTTGCATTAATTTCGCGTAATTCGTGTAATTTATATGATTTATATAGCTGCTTGAACGGTAAATTATGTGATTTTTGGTGTGCGCGTTGGCGTCCAAAAACAAAAATCTCGCCCCGAAAATTTCGGAGTAAGGGGTACTGTTTTTTTGAAAAATATACGCTATATAGTGCGCGCACACGTAAGAAATGTAAAATGCAAAATGCGTAACTCGCTGAGCTGTGTGTGTAAGAAATTCTGAATTTTGAATTAGGCTGACGCTAAAGAAATTTTTGAATTCTGAATTCTGAATTTTTGAATTTTGAAGTATTCGAGCACGGCGCACGGCTACGCTTTGGGAGCTACTCGTAATTCCTAATTCGTAATTCTTAATTGAAAAGGCTACGCTTTGGGAGCTACTCGTAATTCCTAATTCGTAATTCTTAATTGAAAAGGCTACGCTTTGGGAGCTACTCGTAATTCCTAATTCGTAATTTTTAATTGAATTTGCAGTATGCGCTATGGTTTGCCGCATAAAAATTAAATTTTCAAAGGTGCTTTTTTTTGAACAAATCATCAACAAATGCCCTGAATATTACGGGGCAAAAGTATGTATTCTTTCTGAGAAAAGCTTGCCGCGAAGCGAAAAAAGTACTAAATTGTGCAAATGGCACAATAAAATAATTTTTGAGGTGGATTTGGAGGTGGATAAATCCTGCTCCCCCCTCCCGCCTCCCCTCTTCCTACACCCTCTCCACCGCGCTCGTCATTCCGAGCGCAGCGAGGAATCTCCTACAACAACCGCACTTGGGTAGCCCGATGGCGGGAGATTCCTCGCTGCGCTCGGAATGACGGCGCGCCTGCGGGGGAAGCGGGGGAGCGCCGACATTACCCCCCTCGACGTTTCACGTCGGTCTACAGCTATACATTCGTCAAAGTTGAGCTGCAAAGTTTTTGAAGAATTGCAGCGTAAAAAACCTTATTTGTCTTCTAATAGCAACCTTAGTAGCACTATACACAGGAAAATCCTGCGGAATTTTTGCTTTGACAAACAAATAATTGATGGCGCCTCAAAAAAAGATTTAGCCGAAATTTTTGTTTTTTAGAGGGTTGAAGCAAAATTTTTTGTACTTTCGCAAGTTCATATTTTTAAGGTAAAATTACAAAGATTATTTCTATGGAACAGCCGAAAATTGATTTCTATCAATCCCTCTCCGACGAAGAAAAGCAAGTGCTAAAGTTAGCCGCGTTCAAAGCTGTCAACTTTACGCCATACGACATCTTGCAGCTATCCACCTCGTCCAAAATAAAAACGCAAAAGCAGGTAAGGGCCATTTTAGACGCTGCTGCTGCGCATGACCTGTTCTCTTTTGCAAAAGATTGGAATAGAACATGCTACGTTGAGCTTGACTTCATGCTGTACATCTACCCCGAATTGGTAGGGTTTGAGCTTCATTGGAAGGGGCTGGATAAGAGAGATTTCTATGTTAACTACAGCTCGTCCGAAATTGAGCAGGCTCGTAACTGCCTCTACGCGCTTCTGTACTGCAAGCAGGAGGAGTATAAAGGTTACGAAAAGCGCTGTATAGATTACCTGACAACCAACAAGCTAAATTTTTACAGCCAGCTCATCAGGGATGAAAGGTACGAAAAATATTTATACCTTATTGACCGCTCGCTAATAGAAAATGCGCTGCAGCACTCGCTAAATGCAACCATTTTTAATCTTGACTCGCTCGACGAGGCAAGCCGCTTCATTCAGCGGCTTGAGCTTTCCTCGAAGCACGACGGCCTCGTTAAGTTCTCCGGGATTCTGACAACGGTTAGCTTCTTTGCCGGACGCTTCGGCGAGATAAATACGGCGGAGCGCTTGGACAAGCATCATTTTTTCATCAAAGCGGTAGCCGAATTTGTTTCCGAAAATAAAAGCGATGCTTTTTCCGGCTTTGACAAAGGGTTAAAGCTGCAGCGGCAAACGCAGAGAGGCGTCCCCCTCCCCACGGCGCCGTACTTTACCTTTTACTACCTTGCCCTGCTGCTAAGCATGGATACCAAAGGAACGCCCGCCCTGCAGAAAATAAATCAGTGGATGGGAAAAACACCTGACCAGGAAATGGGTTTGCTCGCTTTTTTCAGAGTAGCCATCGACAACGCCTTGAACAAAAAGGAAGCGGTAGATAAAAATGTCCCCATGCTCACTGCCAATATTCAAAAAAAAGAGGTAAGCCTGATTTCGCTCGTGAGCCTTTTATCCCTCTACCTGGCAGGCAAAAAGCTCGAAGCTACCTACTCGGAAGCTGCTCTCAGGATTGTAGAAAAAGCCCGCCTTTCCGGCTACCTCCTGCTGGCGTACGAAGCGGCTTACGCTGTCCGGAGCTGGTTTGGGAGCGAGCCGTCGCAGGCGCTGTTCCATGAAATCGCCTGCGAGCTGCCGCACCAGCCGGCGCTGTCGCAAATAGCCCGGCAGGAAGCGTGGGAGAAATCGCTGAACATGCTGCTGGGGCTAAAATCTGCGGCGCAAAAAACCTCGGACGGCGAAAGCAAAGCGCGCGTTGTTTACTACTTCAGCCCCAAGTACAACGAAATCCAGCCCGTGCTGCAAACCCGGCAGGCAAAGGGCTGGTCGGTCGGCAGAAATATCGCCCTGAAAAGTTTTTTTGAGGGAAAAACGCAGGGAATGACCAATCAGGACGTAAAGATAGCCAAGGCCATCAAGTACCACCGGGATTACTACAGCGACTTCTACGAATTTTCCCGCGAAGTTTACCCCGCTTTGGTGGCGCACCCGTACATCTTTTTGACCAACAGCAAGGATGTTCCCGTCGAATTTGTCGCCGCGCAGCCCACCATTACCGTAGCCAAGTCGAGTAAAGGATACGCTCTTTCTTCCGACATCACAGACTGCTCCGATAAAATACTGCTGCAAAAAGAAACCAACACCCGCTATAAAGTCTATGAGCTAACGCAGAAGCAAGTACAGATTTTGCAGATTATCCAAGAGCAGAAAATCGTTGTCCCGATAGCCGGAAAAGAAAAGCTGATAGCCCTCCTGGGGACTTTCAGCGCTCAGGGGATGAATGTTCACTCCGACTTGCTGGCCTCGGAAAGCGCGCAGGCAGCGGTCAAAGAGGTGCCGACCGATTCGCGCATCCGCGTGCAGCTCCTGCCTTTCGGCGACGGGCTGAAAGCCGAGCTGTTCGTCAAGCCTTTCGGAACGCATCCGCCTTACTGCAAGCCGGGAAAAGGAGGAAAAGTATTAATTTCCAACGAAAAAAACATGCAGCTGCAGGTAAAGCGGGACCTGAAAGCCGAAGCGGACAATGAAACCCTGCTGCTGAACGAAATTCAAACGCTGGAAAGCCTTACGGTTACGAACGACCTGATGGCGTTTGACGACCCCTTGGATTCCCTCCACCTGCTGGATATCTTGGCTAAATACACCGGCGAGTGCGTTGTGGAGTGGCCGGAAGGCGAGCGCTACAAAATACGGGGAACCGCCAACTTCGACCACCTGCATTTGACGCTGAAAAGCGGGCTGAACTGGTTTGACTTACAGGGCGAGCTTAAAGTAGATGAAGACACGGTGCTTTCGCTTCAGCAGCTACTTTCGCTGACGGCTCGGGGGCACAACCGATTTATCGAGCTAAGCTCCGGCGAGTTTATTGCCTTAAGCAAGGAGCTAAAAAAGCAGCTGGACGCCCTGCGCCTATACTCAACGACGTCTAAAAATGAAATTCGCCTGAATAAGTTTGCGTCGGTAGCCTTGGACGACTTTTTTGAAAATGCAGGAGATTTGAAAGCCGATAAGGCCTGGCGGCAATTTCAGGAGCGCCTCAGCCGCAACCCGATCGAGGCAGCTATTCCGGACACCCTGCAGGCCGAGCTGCGCAGCTATCAGGAAGACGGCTTCCGCTGGATGGCTCGCCTGGCGGAGTGGGAGGGAGGCGCCTGCCTGGCAGACGATATGGGCTTAGGAAAAACGGTACAGGCGCTGGCCCTACTCCTGCATCGCGCCGCCGCCGGCCCCGCGCTGGTCGTTTGTCCGGTTTCGGTCATCGGAAACTGGGTTAGCGAGGCCGCCCGCTTTGCCCCGACGCTGCGCGTCAAAACGCTGGGCAACGTCGCGAGCAACCGGCAGGAGATTGTCCGTGCGCTCGAGGCCGGCGACCTTCTGGTAACGTCCTACGGCCTGCTTCAATCGGAAGAAAAATTGTTCTCGGAGCCTTCTTTTGCCACCGCCATACTCGACGAAGCCCACGCCATCAAAAACTATGCGACCAAAACGTCCAAGGCAAGCATGCAGCTCAAAGCCGCCTTCCGCGTTGCGCTTACCGGTACGCCGGTGCAAAATAACCTGGGCGAGGTATGGAACCTGTTCAACTTTACGAACCCCGGATTATTAGGCAGCTTGCAGCACTTTACCGACACGTTCATCAAGCCGGACGATGAGGCAACGCGCAAGTACCTGAAAAAGTTAATCACGCCGTTTATTCTGCGGCGCACCAAGTCGGCCGTTTTGGACGAGCTGCCGCCGAAAACCGAAATCGTAAAGAAAATACAGCTTTCGGGCGAAGAAATGGCGTTCTACGAAGCCTTACGCCGCCAGGCGCTTGAAAACCTGTCCGACAAAGACAATACGCTTTCGGGGGGCGCAAAGCAGATGCAGGTATTGGCAGAAATCACCAAGCTCCGCTTAGCGAGCTGCAACCCGCTGCTGATTGACAAAGATATTCGGATTCCCTCCTCCAAGCTGGCAGCTTTCCTCGAAATTGCGAGCGAGCTGAAGGAAAACAAGCACCGTGCGCTTGTTTTCAGCCAGTTTGTCATGCATCTTTCCGTCGTCAGGAAGGCGCTGGACGAGCAGGGCATCACGTATCAGTACTTAGACGGCTCGTCGCCGATGGCCGAGCGCGAAAAGAGCGTCCGCCGCTTTCAGGGCGGCGAAGGCGACCTATTCCTTATCAGCCTCAAGGCAGGCGGGTTGGGCTTAAACCTTACCGCCGCCGATTACGTTATACACTTAGACCCCTGGTGGAATCCCGCCATCGAAGATCAGGCCTCCGACCGCGCGCACCGCATCGGGCAAACCCGTCCGGTGACCATATACCGCTTGGTGGCAGAAAATACGATTGAAGAGAAAATCATTCACCTGCATAGCACCAAGCGCGACTTGGCGGAATCCCTGCTCGAAGGAAGCGACCGCTCGGCAAACCTGTCCTTGAATGAATTGATTGCCCTGATCAAAGAAAGAGATTGAGCTTTTATAGGCTAATTCTTTTTTTTTGAGGTGCTATGAAAATAGCTTGCAATTAGGTAGTTAGAATGCAGATAGAATGTGGGGCAGCTGGAACCTCATTTACTCACTCGTGTTTATTTTTTAAAGTGTTCGTGAACTCGCTACGCTCGGTTTCACCTAATTTTTCTTACAAAACAACCTCTGAAATAAGAGAGAAGCTTGAATGACGTTAATTTACTGAATCCCTAAGCAGCGAAAGTTTTAGTAGATAGAAAGATGAAAGATTTTGAAGAATATATCCGTCAGGGCGAGCCGAAACAAAAGGAAAAGGTTCACATTTGGCAAACGGCCATCGGCTTGCAGCAGGTTGATGGCTTAACACCCAGCGACTACCTTATTGAAACAGCCAAACAGAACATTGAAGGCAAAATCACTATTGATGAGGTACAACATCGTATTGGCAATTATTACAGCGCAAAAACCGTCAGAGCAAACGATGATGACCGTACCGAAGAAGCAGATACGGTTTCGGCTCGCATTGCCAAAATTCTATCTAACAACACATTTTCTTTCTCGCCTGTAGAGTATATTAATATTCACAAACAACTTTTTGCAGGAATTTACAAGTTTGCAGGCAAAATCAGAGATTACAATATCAGCAAAGCCGAATGGGTGCTTAACGGAAAATCGGTGCTTTATTCAGATGCCGAAATTATTCGTGCTACGCTTGATTATGATTTCCAACAGGAAAAAAATTTTAATTATAAAGGATTGAATGAAAGGGAAACAGTAGAACATATTGTAAAATTCGTTTCCGGTTTGTGGCAAATTCACGCTTTTGGCGAAGGGAATACACGAAGTACGGCTGTTTTTACTATAAAATATTTGCGCTCTTTTAGCTTCAAGGTCGAAGATATGTTTGCCGAACATTCCTGGTATTTCCGCAACGCGCTTGTGCGGGCAAATTACAACGACTATGTTAATAAAATTTATGCCACACAGGAATATTTGATGAAATTCTTTGAAAATCTTCTTTTGGGAGAAAATAATGAATTGAAAAACAGATATTTAAAAATTATTATTGGCAAAAGTGTACCTGTAAATTCGCAAGAAATATCGCAAGAAATATCGCAAGAAATGTCGGAGAAATGTCGGAGAAATGTCGGAGAAACAAAATCGTATATTGGAGCTTATTGCTGAAAACAATACAATTTCGGCAAAACAACTTTCGGTGATATTAAATGCTTCTGACAGAACAATAGAAAGAGATATAAAAAAATTATCCGATTTAAAATACATTGAAAGAACGGGCGCTGATAGAGGCGGCTTTTGGAAAATAAATCAAGTAATTCGGTAGCGTCTCAAATCCGTTGATTAAGATAGTTTTCGGATACAATACAGGTACGATGCAGATGCAACATAATCCGAAATCCTGTTGAAAACATAAAAAAAATTGATATACAATGAGTAAAGTTGTCCCGTTAAAAAAAATTCCTTCAAAGTCAATCATAATGGAAGGGTTCGGGCGAGCTGATTACTTCGATTCGTATAAAGTTGCCCAATCGGCTGATTTGAGCGTAGATAAAATTGCTACGGAAATATTCAGGATGTCGGACATTGTCGCCGTTTTGATGAAAATCAGAGATCGCATTGTGCGGCTGTTCGGCTTAGCCGCATCGGGAAATGAAGCCCCGGAGCGGAATTACTACCCGGTGGGTTCAAGGCTGATGATTTTTACAGTATCGGCTCGCAACGAGAATGAAATAGTAATGGAAGAAGACGATAAGCACCTTAAATTCAGAACATCGGTTTTGGTTGACAGGGAAAAATCCGAAGTATATTTAACCACGGTCGTGAAATACAACAGCTGGGGAGGCCGGCTTTACTTTATACCCGTAAAACCCGTTCATAAAATTATTGTACCCCTACAGCTAAATCGTGCGCAGTATAATTCGGAAAAAAGAGTACCTTTGCGGCGCAAGTTTTGTAACAAGCTTATCACATACTTGTGACAGAAATCAAGTTGCTCAATGAAAAGTGTGGATAAATGTCTAAAATTAAAGTTCAAAGCATCTCCGTACCATGCGAAGGAAAGATAAGGAAATAGCGGACATCAATGAAAAACTAAAAATCATTGATAAAAACAAGGTTTGTCGGCTTGCGCTGTCTGCTAATAGCCAGCCCTACATTGTTCCTTTGAATTATGGATATTCCTTTGAAAATGGCGGTTTAACCCTGTATTTTCACAGCGCTTGCGAAGGCAAAAAGATGGAAATAATAGAAAAGAATAATCGGGCATGCTTTGAAGTTGACTGCGACAGCGCTTTAGTCGAAGGTGAAAAACCGTGCAGCTACAGCTATGTATTTGAAAGCGTAATCGGTACAGGCAAGATAATCCTGCTGAATACGGCAGCCGAAAAAGAGGATGGATTGAACCGGTTGATGAAGCATCAGACCGGAAAAAACGAAACGTATCATTTTGATGAAAATGTGATGGCGCGGATTGCTGTATATAAGATGGTTGTAGAAGAATTTACGGGAAAGCGGGGAAAAACAGGCCGTAATGAAGGATAAAATGAAAAAAGGAAAGATATTTATTGTAGCTGTATGCATAGTTGGCGCGCTGACCGGAATTACAAAAACCTACTACGCAATTGGGAATCGCATATACAGCAAGAAAATGGAAAAGATAAAGGAACCTGAAAACCGGAGCTTATGCGTTAGCAGCTCTACTGAGCAGAAAACGCTTGAAAAAGAGGGCTATTCAATATACTATTTCGTGAGCGGGAATGAAGAGCGGGAAGCGATAATTTTTCTTCATCCCGCATTTGGAGACCACCGGTGTTTTGACGGGCAGGTTGATTATTTCTCGCAGAAATTTCGGGTAATAACCGTGGATATGTTAGGGCATGGCTTGTCGCAGGTTGGAAAATCGAAGGATAAAATAGCTTCGACGTCCGTTCACGTCGCCGAAATTTTGGACTTGGAGGGAATTGAAGAGGCGCACATTGCAGGCGTGTCTTTAGGCTCGTTGCTTGCGCAGGATTTTGCCTTGAAATATCCCGAAAAAACGCTGTCGCTAACCGTTTTGGGCGGCTACAGCATAAACAAAAAGCAGAAACAAATCGCGAAAGCGCAACGAAGCGAGCTGTTTAAATGGCTGTTTAAGATGATTTTTTCCATGGACGCTTTCCGAAGGTACGCCGCCTCCACAACGGCAATTGACCCGACAGCGCAAGCCCGTTTTTACGAAAGCGCCCGGTCGTTTACCCGAAAATCGTTCACGGTCATGTCCGGTTTGGACAAGCTGGTAGCGAACCGCCCGGAAATCCGGCGGGATTACCCGCTGCTGATTTTATCCGGAGAAAAAGACTTGGAATTGGCTGTAACCCTGACCCGACAATGGCATGAAGATGATACGGAAAGCCAAATGCATATCATCGAAAATGCAGGGCATTGCGCCAACATGGATAACCCAAAAAAGTTCAATGAAATCCTGATGGAGTTCCTTTTATCACTTTAATTTGTCACTTTAATTTGTCACTTTAATTTATCACTTTTAATTTATCACTTTAATTTATCACAAACTATAAATTTGACTTTTATGAACACAGAGTTATACGTAGCTCAAAAGATTGAAAGCTGCATCAAAGCCCTTTACGGGAACGAAGATATACCCTTGCAGCTGCAAAAAACTCGCAAGGAGTTTGAGGGTGATATTACGCTCGTTGTTTTTCCGCTTGCCAAGCTCAGCGGCAAATCGCCGGAGCAAACAGGCGCCGACGTGGGCGAATGGCTCACGGCGAACGTGCCGCAGGTGGAGGCGTTTAACGTGGTAACCGGATTCCTCAACATCAAGCTGTCTAAGGATTTTTGGCGCGAACAGCTGCTGCAAATAGCCGGCAGCGCATCGTTTGGCTACTCCCCCGCCTCCGGCAAAACGGTGATGGTGGAGTACTCGTCGCCCAACACCAACAAGCCGCTGCACTTGGGGCATATTCGCAATAATCTCCTGGGGCACTCGGTGGCAAAAATCCTTGCGGCCAACGGGCATCAGGTCATTAAGGTGAATTTGGTGAACGACAGGGGCATTCATATTTGCAAGTCAATGCTGGCGTGGCAAAAGTTTGGCAACGGCGAAACGCCGCAATCGTCGGGCAAAAAGGGCGACCACCTCGTGGGCGAGTACTACGTGAAGTTCGACAAGGAGTACAAGCGGCAGGTATCGGCGCTGAGGCACACGGGAGTTCCGGAAGACGAGGCAAAAAAACAGGCGCCCATAATGCAGGAGGCGCAAAATATGCTGCTGATGTGGGAGCAGGGCAACGACGAAATTTTTGATTTGTGGGAAGAAATGAACGGCTGGGTATATGAGGGCTTCGACGCTACCTACCAAAAGCTGGGCGTTTCATTCGACAAAACCTACTACGAATCGCGAACATACCTGCTGGGCAAGGAGCTTGTTGCGGAAGGCTTGCAGAAAGGTGTCTTTTTCAAAAGAGAAGACGGCTCGGTGTGGTGCGACCTCATCCCCGACGGCCTCGACCAGAAGCTACTGCTACGGTCGGACGGCACGTCGGTGTACATAACGCAGGATTTGGGAACAGCCCTGCATCGCTTTTCGGAGTATAGCTTTAGCGAGCTTATTTACGTGGTGGGCAACGAGCAGAACTACCATTTTCAGCTGCTCAAGCTCATTCTGAAAAAGTTGGGCTACGCCTGGTCCGACAGCATTTACCACCTCTCGTACGGAATGGTAGAGCTGCCCGAAGGCAAGATGAAGTCGCGCGAGGGTACGGTTGTTGACGCCGACGACTTGATAGAAGCAATGGTTGCTACGGCGCGCGAAACTTCGCTGGAGCTGGGTAAGCTCTCCGACATCCCGCAGGAAGAGCAGCAGCGGCTGTTTCATATGGTGGGCATGGGAGCGCTAAAGTATTTTATCCTCAAGGTTGACCCCAAAAAGACCATGCTTTTTGACCCCAAGGAGTCGATTGATTTTAATGGAAACACCGGGCCGTTCATACAGTATACGTTTGCCCGTATTTGCTCGGTTTTGCGCAAGGCGCAGGAGCAGCAGGTTGAGGCGGACGCCGGCGCGGCAGCGCTGGGAGAGCGTGAGGTGGAGCTGGTGAAGAGCATGGCCGAGTTTCCGCAGGTAGTGGCGCAGGCCGGCGTGGAGTACTCGCCCGCGCTGGTGGCAAACTATACCTTTGAGCTTGCCAAGGCATTTAACCAGTACTACCACGATGTGTCCGTTTTGAAGGAGGAAAATGTTGCGGTGAAGCAGCTGCGATTGGCGCTGCTACAGCAGCTGGGCAAGGTGCTGAAAACGGCAATGGATTTGCTGGGAATAGAGCTGCCGGAAAGAATGTAGCGCAACGAGGCCTCAAAAAGATGCAGGAAAAAAGCGACAAAAAAGCAGCTTGCTTGTTTTTATCAAATAAATTGTTGTATATTTGTTACGCAAAATGCGTTACGCAAAATGCGTAACGCAAAATGTGTAATAGAAATTATTAACTTGATATACAACGATTTGCAAAAATGACAAAAATAGAAAATCCATTTTTGGTGGTAAGTTATCACACTCCTGCCTACTTTTGCGACAGGAAAGAGGAAACCAAAAGAGCGAGTAGCGCCCTGATTAATGGGCGTAACCTCACGTTGCTTTCAGCGCGTAGAATTGGAAAAACAGGGTTGATAAGGAATGTTTTTTACCATCTGCAAAAAAAGAGAGGCTGGCGGACGCTGTACATAGACCTCATGCCTACCGCAAACCTGAATGATTTTATAAAGCTGCTTAGCACGGCGGTTGTAGAGCAGGAGTGGCGGCAATCGAAGAATTACTTGAAAAAGATTGCCATTCTCTTATCGGGCCTCAACGCAAAACTTTCCTTTGATCCGACTACCGGTGCGCCGGAAATAGGCGTAGAGTATAAAACGCGGCAGGAAACCGAAAAAAGTTTGTCGGCGTTGTTCTACTACCTGTCAAAACAGGATGTTAAGTATGCAGTGGCTTTTGATGAATTTCAGCAAATTATTTACTACCCCGAAAAAAATATTGAGGCGCTTCTGCGCTCGCATATTCAGCACCTGAATAACGTGAACTTTATTTTTTCGGGGAGCAACAAGCATCTGCTCATCTCCATGTTCTCGGACTACGGACGACCGTTTTACCAAAGCTCCGATTTTTTGTTTTTGGAAAAAATCAACGCGGCAACCTACTGCCGGTTTATACATGAGAAATTTGCAGAGCACGGCAAATCTATTGAGGAGGAGCTGATAAAAGAAGCTTTGGAGTACTACAGAATTCATACGTTTTACGTGCAGTATTTTTTCAACAAGCTGTTTGAAAATAGCGGAAAAAGCGTAACGAAAGAGCGCGTGGAGTACGTGCACAGCTTGATTTTGGAGGAGCGTGAAGCAATCTACTACACCTACCGGAATTTGCTGACTTCGTATCAGTTTTTGCTGCTAAAAGCCATTGCCTGCGAGGACGGAATAAGCCAGCCTACCGCCTCCGATTTTATTGCCAAGCACAACCTGAAGCAGGGCAGCTCCGTCAACAGAGCGCTCGCGGCGCTGATTGATAGGGAGATGGTGTACGAGGAAAGTGGAACTTATCACGTTTATGATGTGTTTTTTTCCAAGTGGCTGGCAAAAAGTTTGTAAGATTGTTTTGAAATTTGCCGATAATTCGGTAGATAATTGTTCAAAAAAGAGGATATGTCTCAAGCAAATACACATACTAAATCGCTTATAGGCGCTTCGCTGTTTTCGAGCGCGGGCATTGCAGAGCAATATTTTTCAGCTGCCGGAATAGATATTGTTGCGGCCAATGAATTGCTGCCCGAAAGAGCCGATTTGTATCAGGCGCAATATCCAAAATCGAAAATGATTTGTGGAAATATTTTGAGCGACGATGTTTTTAGTAAGGTTGTTGCGGCAACACCCGAGAAGCTTGATTTTTTGTTGGCTTCGCCGCCTTGTCAGGGAATGAGCGTTGCCGGAAAAAACAGAACAACCGAACAAATGCTGATGGACAACCGCAATTTTCTTGTTTTTAAAATCATTGACTTCATTAAAATCAAAAATCCCGATTATATTTTGATTGAGAATGTGCCGACATTTTTGAAGCTGGCGCTGCCTTACAACGGGAAGCTGCTGAAAGTGCTTGAAATTCTTACCTTGCTGTTTGGCGAAAATTATTGCATAGAATCCGAAGTTTTTGACGCTGCCGAGTACGGCGTTGCGCAGCGCAGAGCAAGGGCAATAATCAAGCTGTATAAAAAAGGCAGAAAATGGGGGATGCCCGAAAAGTCGGAAGTTGTAACGGTCCGCGAAAAAATAGGCAACTTGCCAAGCTTGGAAGCCGGTGAAAAATCAAATGTCAAATGGCATTTTGCCCGCAAACATTCGCCAAAACATATTGAATGTATGCGCTACACGCCGACAGGGAAAACAGCGATAGGCAACTCGGTACATTTCCCTACAAAAGAAAACGGTGAGCGGGTAAGGGCATACAATACAACATTTCGGCGTATAAATTGGGACGAGCCTGCCCCTACAATTACCATCCGCAACGATGCAATCAGTTCACAGCTGAATGTTCACCCCGGCAGAAAAAAATCGGACGACACCTATAGCGACGCACGAGTTTTAACGCCGCTGGAGTTGATGCTGCTTTCGTCTTTGCCTGCCGATTGGAACATTCCGGACAATACGCCTGAATTGCTGATTAGAAAATGTATCGGCGAATGTATTCCGCCATTGCTAACTAAAAAAATTGTAGAGCAAATAAATAAATAAAATGACGCTGCGAGTAGAAAGAAATAAGTGGATTTTGTATCGCCATACCAGCGATTTCAATTTGCTGTGCGAAGTTGCCCAAATTCTAAAATCGTACTCAAAAGCCACCATTACCAAAGCCGAAAAAGAGCGGCTAAGCCTGCATTTGCGGGAGTTGGGAATTTACAGCGAGCGAAACCCCGAACTCCCGCTTGACGCTATCAACCATAAAATCAACCAAATATCCTACTATATGTTTGGCTATCAGGCAAAAATTGATGGCGTTGACAGGTTTCTGTTTAGCCCGTTAGGCAATTTACTGCTCAAAAATTTTGCCGATAAAGATAAGGTTTCAAAAATTTTCCTGACAATGCTGTGGGCTGTGCAGTACCAACACCCGCACGGCGGCACTGATAAAGAATTTCAGCTGTATCCTTTCCGCTTGATTTACAAATTGTTGTATGACAAAAGGTTGGGGAATAAGCTGTACGCTTTTGAAGTGTCGTATGCTGTTGTGTTTACACAAAAAGTAACATCTGAAATTTACGAAAATCTTGTTAGCGAAATACTTGAATTGCGTAAACTCTCAAATGAACAGTTAGCGACGCTGTTTCAAAGCGACCGCCACGCCTACGTAAATTCTGCTTACGAATGGGATTATTACGCTTCGACTTTGCTTCAAAGCGCAGGCGTTTTGAACAAAACAAACGGCGAAATAGTATGCACATTGCAGCATGGCAACACAAACACATTTAGAAAGATAACGCGAAGCTGCGTGTCAATTCCCGATGACCTGAAAGATTTTGCAAATCAACTTCTTACTCAGTATTCGTTTTTAGAAAAACCCTTATTGCTGAATGATGCTGAACGGCTGAGAATTGATGTTGTTAAAGAAATTTACAGCTTCTATCCTGATGTTTTGCTGCGGGCAATCGGCGAAGACAGCGAAATCGGGCTGCTGCTGGAGCTTCCTAAGTTGATAGGGCAATACGCTAACAATCCCGAAAATGAGACCTCATATTTGTTCGAAAATGTTTTGGTTGACGGTTTTAATATGTTCTACAATGTAGAGGCAAAAGGTATTGGCGGCGCAGGGCATACGGATATTGAATGTTTGTACCTTACAAAACGCAAGAAATTTGCCGTAGAATCGAAATCTACTGCAAACAAACTTTTAGGCATAAATGTTGGGCGTTTGCGGGAACACCGCGAAGAAATCGGTGGCGAATATACCATAGTGGTAACGCCGAGGTATGTGCCCGCGGCCAAGCGCGATATTGTCGGAACTCCAAACGTTATCATTTTGGCAAGCACATTTGCCGAATATCTTTATAACTGTATTGACCAAAATGTAAGAAATATTGATTATGAGGATTTTGACAGCATAATCATGGACAATTTAGGCAAAGATATTAGCCGCGATATTTCCGATATGACGCTTTCTAAATTTGCAACCGCCGGAATAAGATGATTACAATTACGCAAGAAGATAATATGCAGCTTATGGCGAGGTATCCCGACAAATATTTTGACCTTGCAATCGTTGACCCTCCGTATGGAATTTTGAATAAAACCCCGCGAGGCGGCGACCACAAATTTAACAAAAACGAATACAGCCAGTGGGATACAAAGCCGAATGATGAATATTTTAATGAGCTGTTTCGCGTCTCAAAAAATCAGATTATTTGGGGTGGTAACTATTTCGGCCAGCTTTGGGCGAAAAGTGAGTACAACAAAGGATTTATCATTTGGGACAAAAACCAGCCCGAGACGCTGAATAATTTTTCAATGGCAGAGATGGCGTGGTCTTCGCTCGACCGACCTTCGAAGATTTTTCACTTCAGCGTTCGCAAAAATCGCAACAAGATACACCCGACACAAAAACCTGTTGAGCTGTATGAATGGCTTTTGAAAATGTACGCCAACCCAACCGACAGAATTTTAGACACGCATTTAGGTAGCGGAACAATCGCAATCGCTTGCTATAAAGCAGGTGTAAGCTTAACGGCTTGCGAAATCAGCGAAGAATATTTTTGTAAAGCGGTGGACAAAATAAAAGAAATTGTACCGCAGGCTGACATATCATTGCAGGACAATGTTTTTTCGCTTACATCTTCGCGCCAGGCAGGAAAATATTCGCTGTACAAAGAGCAAAGCGTACAGCTACAGCTTGTAATGGAACCGGCAGCTTTGTACAAAACGGAAAGGCAGATACAAAGCGAAGAAACAGAAAAATTTTGCCCCTATTGTGGCGGTTTATTGACAGAAACATGAAGCAAAGAATACGCCTTTGAGCGCCTGAATTGCGATGAAGATTTTTGCGCATTGGATAGTCAATGCTATACATTTTCAGCTGCAAATTATATGTTTAATTTTTTTTTAATTCAAAAACACTTTCTAAGAAGTTCAAAAAATTTATAGAGTTTTTTTATGTTTGAAAACCTGCAAGACAAGCTGGAGCGCGCTTTTAAGACGCTGAAGGGCGAAGGTCGTATTACCGAAATCAACGTTGCCGAAACGCTCAAGGAAATTCGTAAGGCGCTGCTCGACGCCGACGTCAGCTACAAGGTAGCCAAGACGTTTACCGACGAGGTTAAGCAAAAGGCGCTTGGCCAAAGCGTGCTGACAGCCGTAAAGCCGGGACAAATGCTTACCAAAATTGTGCACGACGAGCTGGTTGCGCTCATGGGAAAGGAGGCCGAAGACGTCAGCCTGAAGGGCAACCCTGCGGTAACGCTGATTGCCGGACTGCAAGGCTCCGGCAAGACAACTTTTTCGGGAAAATTTGCCGCGCTCTTTCGCAAAAAAGGCTACTCGCCCTTGCTCGTTGCCTGCGACATTTACCGTCCTGCCGCCATTGATCAGCTCAAAGTGCTGGGGCAGCAGGTGGAGGTGAGCGTTTACGCCGAGGCGGAAAACAAAAACGCTGTGCAGATAGCCAAAAACGCCGTTGACTACGCCAAAAAAAATGGCCACAACTTGGTCATCATTGATACGGCAGGGCGCTTGGCCATTGACGAGGAGATGATGCGCGAAATAGCGGCCGTAAAAAAAGCCGTGTCGCCGTCCGAAACCTTGTTTGTGGTGGACTCCATGACGGGACAGGACGCCGTGAACACCGCCAAAGAGTTCAACGAGCGCCTCAACTTTGACGGCGTGGTGCTTACCAAGCTCGACGGCGATACGCGCGGCGGCGCGGCGCTTTCCATTCGCGCGGTGGTCGACAAGCCGATTAAGTTTGTCGGCATGGGCGAAAAAATGGACGCCTTGCAGGTATTCTACCCCGACCGCATGGCCGACAGGATACTCGGCATGGGCGACATCGTTTCGCTGGTAGAGCGCGCTCAGGAGCAGTACGACGAAGATGAAACGCGCCGCATTCAAAAGCGTATAGCCAAAAATCAGTTTAACTTCAACGATTTTATTTCCCAAATTCAGCAAATCAAAAAATTGGGCAACGTAAAGGACCTGTTCAGCATGCTTCCGGGCGTTGGCAAGGCGCTGAAAAATATTGATTTTGATGATGACGCGTTTAAGAAAATAGAAGTTATTATCTCGTCCATGACGCCGCAGGAGCGCGAATCGCCCGAGGTGCTGAACGGCAGCCGGCGCAAGCGTATTGCCGCAGGCTGCGGCCGCGGTATAGAGGAGGTAAATCGCCTGATAAAGCAGTTTGACGACACCCGTAAGATGATGAGGTCAATAAGCAGCGGCGGCGGCGGAGCAAAAAATCTAATGAACATGATGGGCGGAATGAAGATGTAACGGAAAAGCCAACAATCGTTATCGACAAACATTATCGACAAATATTAACTACAAAGATAACAAATGCAAATTATTGATGGCAGGCGAATTGCTGCCGAGATTAAGGCCGAAATTCGCGCTGAGGTAGAGCTGCTTGCTGCCGAGGGTAAGCGATTGCCGCAGCTGGCAGCTATCATTGTGGGCAACGACGGCGCAAGCCAAACGTACGTTGCGAACAAGGAAAAGGCTTGCGGCGAGTGCGGCTTCAAATCGCAGGTGCTGCGCTTTGCGAATAGCATTACCGAGCAGGAGCTGCTGGACGCTATTGCCCGGCTAAACGCCGACGGCGAGGTGGACGGCTTCATCGTGCAGCTGCCGCTGCCGCGGCACATTAGCGAGCAGCGGGTAGTAGAGGCCATTGACCCCAAAAAAGATGTTGACGGCTTTCACCCCGTCAACGTAGGGCGCATGACCATTGGCCTGCCGGCGTACGTATCGGCTACGCCGGCGGGCATAAAGGAGCTGCTGCTGCGCTGCGGCATTGCAACGTCGGGCAAGCGCTGCGTGGTGCTTGGCCGCAGCAACATTGTGGGGCGCCCCCTGATGAACCTGCTGTCGCAAAAGGATACGCCCGGCGACTGCACCGTAACCCTTTGCCACAGCCGTACGCACAACATCGGAGAGATTTGCCGCACGGCGGATATCGTTGTCGCGGCGCTGGGAAGCCCCGAATTTCTCACGGCCGATATGGTTGCCGACGGCGCAGTGGTGATTGACGTGGGCACCACGCGCCTCCCCGCAGCCGACGCCAAGAGCGGCTTTCGCCTCAAGGGCGACGTGAAGTACGACGAGGTAGCGCCTAAGTGCAGCTACATCACGCCTGTGCCCGGCGGGGTTGGCCCTATGACCATTGTATCGCTCATGAAAAATACGCTGAAGGCGTATAAAAAAGAGGTGTATGGGAGCTGAAAAAGTTGGAGGCAGGTGTAAAATTATTACTTTGTTTACCAGCGATTTATAGATATATAACTGCAAAATTTTACAATTTTATGCTAAATAATTATGTAGCGGTCAAATTATTAGTATCTTTGCGCTTGCAAACAGGGAATGAGGGGACAAAAAAGTCCCCTCGTTTGTTTATAAAGCATGATAAGTACAAGTAGCATAGCGCAAGCAGTAGAGAAGTTCATTGCCGGCAGCAGCCTGTTTCTGGTGGATGTAACGGTCAGCCCGTCCAACGAAGTAGAGGTGGTGGTGGACAAACCCGAAGGCCTGACGGTTGACGAGTGCGCCGGCATCAGCCGCGCGATTGAAGCCGCATTTGACCGCGATAAGGAAGACTACGAGCTCACGGTAGGCTCTCCGGGCTTGGGCGAGCCGCTAAAGGTGCTGCCGCAGTACCAAAAAGCGCTGGGCAAGGAGGTGGAAATTTTGCTGAAGAGCGGCGTAAAGCTTACCGCCACGCTTACCGGAGTCACCGCCGAAACAATAGCGGTAGAGTATGCCGGAATGGAGCACGTGGAGGGCAAAAAGCGCAAGCAGCTCGTTACCCACGCGCAGGAGCTGGAGCGGAGCGAAGTAAAGTGGGTGAAGCAGGTGGTGAAGTGGTGAAGCAGCACAGGAGCATGTAGCTAAAAACTAAAAACTAAAAACTAAAGTCTAAAAATTTCTAATTTATTTAACTAAATCATTTTTTAAGGCTAAAAAATGGAAAACATCAACTTAACGGAAACATTTACCGAGTTTAAGGAGCTAAAAAACATTGACCGCCCCACCATGATGAGCGTGCTGGAAGACGTATTTCGCGGAACGCTGCTCAAGCTGTACGGCAGCGACGATAACTTTGACATCATCATCAACATAGATAAGGGAGATTTTGAAATTTGGCGCAACCGCACCATCGTTGCCGACGACGCGCTGCGGGACAGCACGCACGAAATAGCCCTCTCCGAAGCCCAAAAAATAGACGCAACGTACGAAATAGGCGACGAGGTAACGGACGAGGTTAGGCTGCAAAAGTTTGGCCGCCGCGCTGTCCTTGCGCTGCGCCAAAACCTTGCAGGCCGCATTGCCGACATGGAAAAGCTGCAGCTCTACAACAAGTACACCGAGCGCATTGGCGAGTTGGTGGTGGGAGAAGTTTACCAGGTATGGAAAAAGGAGGCGCTCGTGCTGGACGACGAAGGCAACGAGCTGGTGCTTCCCAAAAGCGAGCAAATTCCGTCCGACTTTTTGCGCAAGGGCGACACCGTACGCGCCGTGGTGTACAAGGTAGATCTGCGCAACAATACTCCCGTTATTACGCTGTCACGCAACGCTCCGGAGTTTTTGGAGCGCCTGTTTGAGATAGAAGTTCCCGAAATTTTTGACGGCATTATCACCATCAAAAAAATTGTCCGCGTACCGGGCGAGCGCGCCAAGGTTGCGGTAGAATCGTACGACGAGCGCATCGACCCCGTAGGCGCCTGCGTGGGCATGAAGGGCGCGCGCATCCACGGCATCGTGCGCGAGCTGAAAAACGAAAATATTGACGTGATAAACTATACCGGCAACATCCAGCTGCTGGTGCAGCGCGCGCTAAGCCCTGCGAAGGTTGCAAGCGCAAAAATTGATGAGGCCAACAAGCGCATTGAAGTATACTTGCAGCCCAACGAAATATCAATGGCTATCGGCAAAGGCGGCCTCAACATACGGCTGGCCAGCCAGCTGGTAGGCTACGAGATAGACGTGTTCCGCGAAGATGTTAACCAGGAAGAAGATGTGAGCCTCGACGAATTTTCCGACGAAATTGACGCATGGATTATTGACGCGCTCAAAGCTATTGGCTGCGATACGGCCAAGAGCGTGCTGCACATCCCGAAGTCGGATTTGGTGAAGCGTACCGACCTCGAAGAAGAAACGGTGGAGGACGTGGTGCGCATCCTGTCGGAAGAGTTTGACGAAGAGTAGAAAAATAACCTTAAGAGGAGTAGCGCGCGCAACGAGTATTTTGTTTTTATAAAAAAGGGTACCGGGTTTCGGTACCGTTAGCATTTAAAATTTTTATGTCGCAAGCAGAAAATACGGTAAGATTAAATAAGGTCACCAGGGAGTTCAACTTAGGTCTTCACACCATTGTTGATTTTTTGGCGAAAAAGGGCATTGACGTAGACGCCAGCCCTAACGCCAAAATTTCGGAGGACACCTATGCGCTTCTTACCAAAGAATTTGGAAATGAGCAGAGCGTAAAGGATAAGGAGGCTGCAAAAAAGGTGATAGTGGTGCAGAAAAGAGCCAAAGAAGAGGAAGAACCCCACGAACCAACACCCCTTATTATCAAGGATACCTCTGTATTTACGCTGGACAAACCCGTTTTGTCGGGGACTAAGGCAACGGGTGCAAAAATAGATGTGGAAACCGCCGGAAAGGGGAGCAAAAAGGCTGCCGACAAAGTAGCTGCCGACAAAGTAGCTGCCGACAAAGTAAAGGAGCAAGCGCCAAAAAAGCAAAAAGAAGAAACTCCGGAGCAACCAAAAGCAGCGCAGCCGGAAGTAGAGCAGCAGCAGCAGCAGCAGCAGCAGCAAGAAAAAGCAGAGCACAAGGAAACCATACCGCCACAAGAAAAATCGAAAGAAGAACCTCAACCGACGGTAGCGCCACAGGAAGCAGCACCGGAGGTAAAACAGACGGCAGCACCGGAGGTAAAGCAGGAGGTAAAGCAAGAGGCAGCGCAGGAGGTAAAACCGCAAGCAGAAATACAGAAGGCAAAGCAGGAGGCAGCGCCGCAGGAGGTAAAAGAGGCAGCGCAGGAGGCACCGGAAGCACATCCGGTAGCGGAGCCGCCGCAGGCAGCACCGGAAAAAGTTGCGGCAGAAGATAGTAAAACAAGCACCATAGCAGCCGAGCTCGCCGAAAGAGGAACCGTAAAAGTAGTGGGCAAAATAGACTTGGATGCGCTTGCTGCATCGTCAAAAAGAAGCCGAAAGCGGAAAAGAGGATCTAAAAATCAGGAGAAAAGGGGAAAAGATATAGCCGTGGCAGGTAAACCTGAAAAAGCGCCCGTATCCCGTCCTGCAACACCCGTATCCCGTCCTACAACACCTGTAGCCCATCCTGCAACACCCGCAAAGGGGCCGGAAATTTTACCTGTTAAGAAAGAGATAGAGTTTATCCCAACAAAGGTAGATAAGCTGGAGGGGCCGAAATTTACGGGAGAAAAGATAGACCTTAGCCTGTTCCGGAAAGAGGATGTTGACGCCAAGCATGGCCGCCGCAAGGGCAAGCGCAAGCGCATCAAAGGCGTTGCCGTAAACGTAGCAAAAGAGGGTAAGGAAGTTGCCAAGCAGCAGCACGAGCAGCATAAAAAGGAGACAAAGAAAAAGAACAAGCGCCCGTTCCGTCAGGAGGTGAATGCCGAAGATGTGGACAAGCAAATAAAGGATACGCTGGCCAAGATGCTTGAAAAAAATACCAAGCATAAGGTTGCTGCCAAGCACCGCCGCGACAAGCGAGAGGCTATCAACCTGCGTATGCAGGAAGAAATGGAGCAGCGCGAGCAGGAAAAGCAGATACTCCGCCTCTCGGAGTTTGTTACCGCCAACGACCTGTCGCGCATGATGGATATTTCGGTCAACGAGGTAATAGGCGCCTGCATGAACCTTGGCCTCATGGTATCCATCAACCAGCGCTTGGACGCAGAGGCCATTGCGCTGATTGCGGAGAACTTTGGGCATCAGGTAGAGTTTGTTACCGCCGACACGCAGGGCATCATAGAGCAGGAAGAGGACAAGCCGGAAGATTTGCTTCCGCGCCCGCCCATCGTTACGGTTATGGGGCACGTTGACCACGGCAAGACGTCGCTCCTCGACAACATTCGCAACTCTAACGTGATTGCAGGCGAAGCAGGCGGCATTACCCAGCACATAGGCGCCTACCACGTGGAGCTGGGCGACGGCCGCGTGATAACATTTCTCGACACCCCCGGCCACGAAGCCTTTACCGCCATGCGCGCGCGCGGCGCTCAGATTACCGATGTTGCCATCATCGTGGTGGCGGCAGACGACAGCGTGATGCCCCAAACGATAGAGGCCATTAACCATGCGGTGGCGGCAGGCGTTCCCATGATTTTTGCCATAAACAAGATTGACAAGCCCGGCGCCAACCCCGACAGAATCCGCGAGCAGCTCTCGGCAATGAACTACTTAGTGGAGGACTGGGGCGGAAAGTATCAGGTGCAGGAAATATCGGCCAAGCAGGGCATAAACGTTGACAAGCTGCTGGAAAAGGTGCTGCTCGAAGCCGATATGCTGGAGCTCAAAGCCAACCCCAACAAGCGCGCGCAGGGCGCCATAATAGAATCGCTGCTCGACAAAGGGCGCGGGTACGTGTCGCGGATGCTGGTGCATAACGGTACGCTGCACGTTGGCGATGTGATTTTATCCGGGCAGTACACCGGCCGCGTGAAGGCAATGTACAACGAGCGCGGCAACAAAATTACCGTAGCTTACCCCTCTACGCCTGTCGAAATACTTGGCCTCAACGGCGCTCCAACGGCGGGCGAAACCTTCAACGTGATGCCCGACGAGCGCGAAGCGCGAGAAATTGCCAACAAGCGCGAGCAGCTGAAGCGCGAGCAGGGGCTGCGTACGCAGAAGCATATCACCCTCGACGAAATAGGCCGCCGCCTTGCCATTGGCAACTTTAAAGACCTCAACATTATTGTGAAGGCCGACGTGGACGGCTCGGTAGAGGCGCTGACCGACGCGCTGCTCAAGCTCTCGACGGAGCAGGTGCAGGTAAACGTAATCCACAAGGCTGTGGGCGCTGTCTCGGAGAGCGACGTACACTTGGCGGTCGCCTCGGAGGCCATCATTGTGGGCTTCCAGGTGCGCCCCTCGGCCGCTACCCGCAAGCTGGCCGAGCAGGAGGAAATTGAGGTGCGCACCTACTCCATCATCTACGACGCCATTAACGAAATCAAGGACGCCATTGAGGGTATGCGCGCGCCGGAGTACAAAGAGGAGGTGGTTTGCTCGGTAGAGGTGCTGCAGGTATTTCGCGTTACCAAGGTGGGCACGGTGGCGGGCTGCATTGTGCGCGAAGGCAAGATTACCCGCAGCACAAAGGTGCGCGTAATCCGCGACGGCATTGTGCTGCACGATGGAGAGCTGGCCTCGCTAAAGCGCTTCAAGGACGACGTGAAGGAGGTTACCACCGGCTTCGACTGCGGCCTGAACTTGGCCAACTTCAACGATGTTAAGGAAAAAGATATTATAGAAGGGTACGAAAACGTGCTGGTGAAAAGGTAGATAGCGGGTAGGCAGATGCCATAAGATCATCAGTAGAGAGCGGGAGCTGGCCGATATCGCTAACGGAAGAACCATCCCTCATTCGGAGGTAAAAAAGCGCTATGATCACTGGCTTGACTAACTTATACTTCGCACGGCATAGTTTTGTGCATTGCCCGTAGGGTGGGGTGTCAAAATTAGGGGTGCAAATTTTTAAATTTACGTTCATTATTTGTTGTTCGTCATGTCTCTTATAGAGGACAATGTTGGCAGAAAATCGCATGTTGGTTGACGTCGGTAAATCCCGTAGAGCCTGCCCCGAGCGTAGCCGAGGGGGATGGCATGTTGGTAGAAGATGACAAGCTGGTTAATGTCGATAAATCCCGTAGAGCCTGCCCCCTCGGCGACGCTCGGGGCAGGCTCGACGGGATTTTTCCGAACAGCGCATTGTTTTCTACCCACATCTTTTGCCTAACGGCACAAAAATATAACGAAAAATATTTTTATGCGAATATCACATTTTTGACACCCCCACCCGTAGGGCATTCATCTCTTAGCTGTTAATCCCCTACGGGGATAATAGAAAAACGATACACGTTCTTCTATTGATATTGTTCCCCTAACGGAGAAAGCACAAAAATAGCCCGCGCGCAGTTATAGTACCTATTTCAAAAAGCCTACCGGCTGCACCAATATTACGGCTTGCTTTTCGCTCAGGCGTAATGCCTTTGCCAGCTCGTCGCCTTTGAAAGAGCCGCGCGCTACGGTGCCCAGCCCTTCCGACGCCGCATACAAATAAATGTTTTGCGAAATAAACCCCGCCGAAATACGCGCATGTTCAATAGCTGATTTATTCAAATCGGCGACCATCACAATGGACAGGGCAGCGTTGTTGGTAATGTTGGGCTGTCCCAATGCGTTGCGCACATCGCCATCCACAACCCGCTGGAGCACGTTTTTCTTGGCATCGTAGAAATAGGCGGCGTTGTCAAATACCACGTAAAGTTCCATTTCCTGCCTGTTCATGGCTGTGGGCGCTGTTCGCTTGTCGTCGCGGTTAAAGCCGTTGGCCGCCCAGAGCAAGTTGGAAAGCGTTTGCGCCGGCATTGTTTTCTTCACGAATGCACGTTCCGAGTGGCGTTCGTTCAAGGCTTCCAGCACGGTTTTTCCGCCTCTCTTTTCGGGGGCGTTCAATTTAATGTCCTGCGCTTGCAGCACCACGGCAAAGCCCAGCATAATGCATAAAACTAAATTCTTTTTCATGTTCGACACTCCTTTATATAAATAATAAATAATAAATAATAAATAATAAATAATATACAAAAATAAGATTTTTTTGCGGGGCGACGGGGCTGTTTAACCATGCCCATAAAGGCGTTATGCCGATTTCGTGCCTTTCGACCGTAAAGAATACGTACTCCGGTGTTGCGCTAATTCTTCTAACAATTCCCGGGGCGTCATGTTCATGTGGTGAAGGCTGTTCTTGTCCCTAATATCACGTAATAATTGCATGATGCCGGGAATAATTACCGGCTCGGGTAAAGGGGATAAATTAGATGGTTTCATGATTTATTAATGTTTTTGGGGTGATTATTTCTATTATGGGGTATCCAAGTATATGGTTTATTTACGCAAAATATTCCATTCCCGACAAACGCAACGCCCTTGACAAAAACAATGAGGTAATGAGTGCGGATACATAAATAATGTCTTTTTCTATACGGTGCAGGAATGTCGGACGGAGGTTTTTGTGCTTATGAATAAGGTCTACACGTGTTCCGAATAAATCTTCGAGGTCGCACATTAAGCCACCCATTTTGAATAAGCTCATTGAAGGGCTTTCGAAATACACATCCACGTCGGAATTTTGGGTTTGTTCTCCACGTGCTACCGAGCCGAAAATACCCATGCGCTCTATACCGTATTCGGCGGCATGGTGGCGCTTATAGCCGCGCAGCAGCTGGATATATTCGTTTGTTGTCTTCATTATATGCAGGTGTCTTGTAATAATAATGCAAAGTTACAAAAAATTCCTACTTTTCGATAACGCTGCTAACCTCGTCGCGCTCTACGATGGCGGCGCCGGAGGTGCCTCCCGCTATCGGCTTTTCAATAATGATGTTTCGGCTTGCTTTCAAGCGGATATTAGCTTTAGCCTTTTCGCCGCCTTGCAGCTGCATGCCGCCAAGCGCAGCCCCCTCTACATCCTCAAGGTATAGCGCAGGGCGGGTGTCGGCAGCTGTTGCGGTCAGCGCCACGCCATCAAGGGTGATGTTGGCGGCGTGGCGGATGTAGAAGCCGTAGGCCGGCAGCGTACCGAACATGGTGGCTTCGGGGTATTCTTCCGGTTTTTCTTCAACCGCTTTGTCGGCGTCGTCTGCCGTTCCGCCGCCTGCCTGCTCATATACGATGTTGCTCAGGCGGACGTTGCTGACGGGGTGCTGGGGCAAGCCGGTTATGGAGCAGCCCGTTTTGCCCGCATTTCTGATGTGTATATTGCTAATGGTTACTGCGCTGATTTGCCCCACATGGTCAACCGTAAGCCCCTGCCGGTGCGCGCGCGCCCTGTTGGCCAAGCGGACGAATAGCGGCGCTTCTGTCCCGTCAACCACAACGCTCGAAACGGATACGCCCTCCATCACTCCGCCATCTACAATTTCGAGCGAAATAGCCGAAGTACCTCCATCGCGCCCAAAGAAAGCCGGCGCCTGCATCTCCGAGGGCTTGACCACGCAGCCGGAAATGTTGATGTTTCTGAACCCTCCGTTAGTTTCGGTTCCCAGCTTTATGGCGTTGCAGCGGCTGCTAATCACGCAGCCTGTAATGGTGATGTTTTCGCAAAGCTTCGGGGAGGTGCTTTTGAGGGTAATGCCGTCGTCGTCCGAATCGGCGATGACGTCGGATACGGTTACGTTGCGGCAGCCGTCAATATCAAGCGCGTCGTTGTTGTAGTTGTTGCGGTTGAATATGCGGATTCCGTTAATTTGCAAATTTTCGCAGGCGAGGTAGTGCTGCATCCAGCAGCCGGAGTTTCGCAGCGTTACGCCTTGCACCGCCACGTTGCTGCACGTAACAAAGCGCAGGAGGTGCGGACGGGTGATTCCCTCATCGTTCCACGTCAGCTTTTTGAAGCCGCTTCCCTGCCCGTCGATGGTTCCCTGACCGGTGATGGAGATGTTTTCGGCATTTTCGGCATATATCAGCTGTATGGTTGCCTCCTGCGTACGCAGCGAAACGTAAGCGGGCTTCACCTTGGCGTAATCGTCGAGGTTTCTGCTGCCCAGCAGCACCGCCCCGCTTTCGAGGTGAAGGCTTACCCTGCTTTTCAGGAAGATTGACCCTGTTTTGTAGCGTCCGGCAGGAATCACGACCTGTCCGCCGCCATTTACCGAGCAGGCGTCTATTGCTTTTTGTATTGCCTGCGTGCTCAGCACGGCAGTGTCGGCCACCGCTCCGAAATCGTCAATGCTGTATTGCCCTGCAAAGAGGGTTGTGGATGCCAACAATCCAGATGTTAACAATCCTGCTGCGAGCATGATATTTTTTGTCATTTGCTTGTCCTCCGTTACTGCTTATTGTTTTCCGTCGATTGAGGCCCGTCGTGTTCGTACAGGAACCAGTCAAAGCAGGCGCAGCCTCCGGCGCCTTTTTCGTTGTAGCTAAACAGCCCCAGCTTGGGGCCTTTCCAAAAGCCGTTGCCGGCGGCAAACTTTTCTCCTATGGGCTGGTAGGTTTTGTTGTCCGTGCTGTAGTAAAAGCGGTTGCTTCCTTCTTCTGCCGAAACGCTTATTCGCAAAAATACCCGCTTGAAGCTGCCCTGCACCTTCTGCGTTTCGCCGTTTACGTCAACAAACAGGGCATTCTTCCCGTTCTCTCTTACGACGCCAATAAGGTTGTACTGCTTTCCCATGAGGCAAAGCCCTGCTTTTTGTCCTTCCTCCATTTCGCTTGCCAGCAGCAGGGTTGTTGCTACGCCGTTGCTGCCCATCACTTTTTGCGTCAGGGTATTTTTCGCCTTGAGAAAAGAGGGCGCAGGCAAGGCAGTTAAGCTCAAGCACCCCGGGCGCTTTGTCAGCGACCATGCGCCGGGCGCCGGATTGTGGTTCCACGCCCACTGGAAGCCGAGCTGCTCTGCCGCGAAATCGTCCGATGACTGCGGAGCCTGTATGGGGTATGCGCGGCCTGCGCCCGGCTTGCTCCATACGTACACAGGTTCGCCCGTTCCGTTCATGTCCACATCAACGCCAATAGCCGGCCAATCGTCCTTCCAGCGCATTGGCTGCAGGTGGCATACGCGCCCAACGTTGTCCACGCTTTGGAAGTGCACAAACCACCACTCGCCGTCGGGCGTATCGACCCACGCGCCCTGGTGCGGCCCGTTGACACGGGTTGCCCCCTGCTCGAGCACGACTTTTTTTTCGTACGGCCCGTAGATATTCCGTGAGCGCAGCACGGTCTGCCAGCCGGTAGATACTCCGCCTTCGGGGATGCTGATGTAGTAGTATCCGTTGCGCTTGTGTAGCTTGGGGCCTTCGGCCACCGGGCCGGTATAGACAATCAGGCCGTCGTCCAGCAGTTTTTTCCCGTCGGCGCTAAGCTTGTGGATGTATATGGGGCCGGCGCCGTGCCGGCTTCTCGCTAAGTAACCCTGCCCGTCTTCGTCCCAAAAGGGGCAGGGGTCTTCCCAGCGGGCAACGCTTGCCACCTGCGTCAGGGTGTCCCAGGGGCCTTCCGGTCGGTCGGCTGTGGTCATGAAAAGCCCCTCGTGGGGAGTGCAGAAGTAAATCCAGTACTTGCTGCCGTGGTAGCGCAGAGAGGGCGCCCAGCTGCCTCCGGCGTAGCGCCCAAGGGTGTCGTAGGCCGGCGCAAGTTTGAGCTCGCCGTAAACGCGACCTGCAATTGTCCAATTCACCAAATCCTTGGAGTGAAGCACCGGCATACCCATGAAGTGAAATTCGGAGCACACCATGTAGTAGTCCTCCCCCACGCGAATAACATCGGGGTCGGAGTAGTCGGCGTTCAGGATGGGGTTAATGTACGTTCCGTTCCCCTGGTCGCCCCATGCCCCCGGCCGCCCATGCCCAGCAGCGCTGCCGATTGCAGCAAAGAGTAAGAACGCGCAGCAGGCTACGCGCAAATTTATTTTTAGCAGAAAATTCATTTTTGTATATTTTTAGGTGCTTGTGAGGTGTATTTCAAAATAGCCTGCACACTGTATAATTCACAATCTTCAATTAAGGGATAAGAAATAAATAACATATAACGGATATAAAAGTGTCGTCCCCCTCGGCTACGCTCGGGGCAGGCTCTGCGGGACTTAGCGGGAGCCTCCTGCTTGTCCCCGTATGCTAAA
>JAISAC010000146.1 GCA_031266935.1 Prevotellaceae bacterium | reverse complement strand
GGAACCGAGCGTAATGAGGCTCTTTTGAGGGTGCAACCTTTCATACAACTAAATCGTAAACGATTGTTTCTCAGTTGTTTGCAATTTGGCATTTAACGTTCTTTAATGGGGGACTCATTTACTCACTCGTGCTTATTTTTAAAGTGTTCGTGAACTCGCTACGCTCGGTTTTACCTAATTTTCTCAACAAAACAACCTCAGTAGCAACGAGAGTAACGATGTACATTAACCTCATTACCTCATTTGGGGGAGTTTTTAGGAGTTCCCTTAACCTGTAATTAAATTGACTTAATCTCTATTATTTATTTTTTATTTTTTTATCCCTGAAGTTTATAGAAATCAAGTGAAAAGGAGAGCAAATTATTTAAATGGTAAAATCATTATAGCATGTTAAAACAACAATCCAAAAAGGCGCCGGCAAAATCTGCTGCCGCTGCTGCAAAATCCGACAAATCCGGCGCAGGCTTTACCCTCAGCCTGCAAAACTACAAGCTGATGCTCGCAGGCTTTGCCATTATAGTGGTAGGCTTTGTGCTCATGAGCGGCGGCAAATCGCCCGACCCGCAGGTGTTCAACGCCGACGAGCTTTACAGCTTCCGCCGCATTACGCTTGCGCCCATTATCGTCATTTTTGGCTTTGCGTTCGAGATTTACGCCATCATGAAGCGTCCGGCAAAGGCCGGCAACCCCAGGGCTTGAGCTAAGCGTTTGAAAAATCTAAAAAATTTAAATTTTCAATGAGCATTTTACAGGCCATTATTGTGGCCATTGTAGAGGGGCTAACGGAGTTTTTGCCCGTTTCGTCCACCGGTCACATGATACTTGCGCAGCATTTGCTGGGCATCGAGAGCTCGCCGATTGTCAAGGCGTTTACGGTCAACATTCAGCTGGGGGCTATCCTTTCGGTGCTTATTCTGTACTGGAAGCGTTTTTTTCAGTCCTTAGATTTTTACGTTGCGCTTTTCGTTGCCTTTCTTCCCGCCGCTGTCATTGGCTTTTTCCTTGGCGATTACGTTGACATGCTGCTTGAGAGCGTGCTGGTGGTAGCCATTATGCTGGTGCTTGGGGGGGTGGTTATGCTTTTTGTTGACCGGTGGCTTGCCAATCCGGACACAAATCAGCGCATTGGCAGCAGCAGGGCGCTCAAGATTGGGCTGGCGCAGTGCATCGCCATGATACCCGGCGTATCGCGCTCTGCCGCGAGCATTGTAGGCGGCATGGCCACCGGCTTGAGCCGGAAGACGGCGGCCGAATTTTCATTTTTCCTTGCCGTCCCCACCATGTTTGCTGCCTCGGCCTACAAGCTGATCAAGGATTACAAGGTACTCTTTGCCGAAGAAAATATCAGGGAAAATCTTGTGCTGCTGGGCGTTGGAAACATCGTAGCGTTTGTGGTGGGCATGCTGGCCATCAGGTTTTTCATTAGCTTCCTCACGCGCTACGGATTTAAGGCTTTTGGGTGGTACCGCATCGTGGTTGGCGGCGCTATTTTGCTGCTGCTGGCCTGCGGAAAAAACCTGACGATTTTGTAGCGCATAAGGTTAATAAAAACATGGACACCATCAAGCTTTTCAGCAGACCCTAATTTACTTTATGGATTTATCGAAAGAAGTCAGGCGGCGGCGTACCTTTGCCGTCATTGCGCACCCCGACGGCGGTAAGACAACGCTTACCGAAAAGCTGCTGCTTTTTGGCGGCGCTATTCACGTGGCGGGCGCCGTAAAATCGAACAAAATAAAAAAAAGCGCTACCTCCGACTTTATGGAGATTGAGCGGCAGCGCGGCATTTCGGTCGCCACCTCCGTTATGGGGTTCGAGTACAGGGGGCTGCAAATCAACATCCTCGACACGCCCGGCCACGAAGATTTTGCCGAGGATACCTACCGCACGCTCACCGCCGTGGACAGCGCCATCGTGGTGATAGACGCCGCAAAAGGCGTGGAGGCGCAAACGCGCAAGCTGATGAACGTTTGCCGGATGCGCAGCACGCCCGTCATGGTGTTTGTCAACAAGTGCGACCGCGAGGGCAAAGACCCCTTTGACCTGCTCAGCGAGCTGGAAAAAGAGCTGCACGTAAAAACCATCCCCCTCACGTGGCCTGTCAGCATGGGCGCCACCTTCAAGGGGGTGTACAGCCTTTACCGGAAAAAGCTAAGCCTGTTCTCCTCGCACGACAAGCAGCACGTGGACGACAAGGTGGTTGAGTTTAGCGATATTGCCTCGCCGGAGCTGGAGGCGTACATTGACAGGTTTGCCGCCAAGCTGCGCGAGGACGTTGAGCTGCTGCAGGGGGTTTACCCCTCATTCGACGTAGGCGACTACCTCTCGGGCGACACCGCGCCCGTTTTTTTTGGCTCTGCCCTCAACAACTTTGGCGTGCAGGAACTTCTCGAAGCCTTCTGCGAAGTTGCGCCGTACCCGCGCCCTACGCGCACCGACACGCGCACGGTTGACCCCTTTGAAGAAAAACTCACGGGCTTTGTCTTCAAAATTCACGCCAACATGGACCCCAACCACCGCGACCGGCTGGCGTTCCTGAAAATCTGCTCCGGAACGTTTGAGCGCAACAAGGCGTACCTGCACGTGCGGCACGGCAAGCAGCTGCGCTTTTCGAGCCCCAGCGCGTTCATGGCCGAAAAGAAAACGGTGGTGGACGAGGCGTACCCCGGCGATATCGTTGGGCTGCACGACAACGGCAGCTTCAAAATAGGCGATACGCTCACCGAGGGCGAAAGGATGAACTTTAAGGGCATCCCCAGCTTTTCGCCCGAAATGTTCCGCTACATTGACAACGCCGACCCCATGAAGGCAAAGCAGCTCGCCAAGGGCGTTGACCAGCTCATGGACGAGGGCGTGGCGCAGCTGTTCACCAGCACGCTCAACGGACGAAAAATCATTGGCACGGTGGGCGCCTTGCAGTTTGAGGTTATTGAATACCGGCTGGAGCACGAGTACGGCGCAAAGTGCCGCTGGGAGCCTATTGCGCTGCACAAGGCTTGCTGGATAGAGAGCGACGACAAAGCGCAGCTGGCTGATTTCATGCTCCGAAAGCACGTCAACATGGCAAAGGACAAGCACGGACGGGATGTTTTCTTGGCCGACTCCCCGTACGCCCTGCAAATGGCGCAGGACAAGTTTCCCGCTATAAGGTTTTACTTTACAAGCGAATTTTGAAAATACCCCGAGCAAAGGCACGAAGCTTCAAGTTAGGGTTTGTGGACGGTTGCGCCATCCCGTATAGCTTTATCTCCTGGTTTGAAACGCCGTCAGCTACTGAATATAAGCTTTAATGAAAAGAGCACGGTTCAGATTACGTAGTCGTCGAATATCTGGTCCATGCTGTTGGCCGGCTCGGAGATGGAGATGTTGCCCTTGTTTGTTGCGGGTACGCCGGCGGCAATGCTGTGGGGAGGCACCGCGTGCAGCACCACGCTCCCCGCGCCGATAACCGACCCCTCGCCCACCACAATGTTGCCCAGCACCGTTGAGTTTGCGCCCAGCAGGCAGTTCTTCCGAATGGTGGGGTGGCGCTTTCCCGTTTCTTTTCCCGTTCCGCCCAGCGTTACCCCGTGCAGAATGGAAACGTTATCCTCAATGACGGCGGTTTCTCCCACCACAAGCCCCGTAGCGTGGTCAATAAAAATTCCTTTGCCTATTCGGGCGGCGGGGTGAATGTCCACGCCGTAGAGCTGCGATACCCGGCTCTGGATGTAGCAGGCGAGGTAGCGCCGCCCGTCGGTCCACAGCCTGTGGGCAACCCGGTGCAGCTCCAGCGAGTGGTAGCCTTTGTAGAACAGGAATGGCTCCAGAAAATTTCCGGCGGCAGGGTCTTTATCAACTATCGCCGCGAGGTCGTACATGGCGCTCTGCGCAATGCCCTCATCTTTTGCCAGCGCTTCCGTTATGGCTTGGTGCAGGTTGATGCACTCGTGAATAAACAGGCAGCGGTTGGCGAGCACAGCCGTCAGCGCCCGCTCAAAGCAATCGTGCTCAAGCACCATTTGCTTCAGCAAGCTACTGAGAAGCGGCTCCTTTTCGGAAGCTCCGGCGGCTTCCTTCCGCAGCGCTTCCCAGCGAATAGCGTAATCTTTTGTCGTCATTTTTTATTAGACATATTGAAAAGGGAGTTAAGAATTCCCATATCTTTTTCGCCGCAAAGATAGCACTTTTCTTCTTACCCGGGTTTGTGAACGAAAAAACTCAACATTGCCCCCAATTTCATTAAAAAACACCAGATTATTGCCCCCAATAATAGAAAAATTTATATCTTTGCAAAGCCAAAAAAGCATCTGTAGCTGTAAGAAATAATTTAGTATGAAGTAATTTAGTATGAAATAATCTTAGCATGAAGTATTTAAAAAGACGTATTGATACGGATTTGCAGGAATGGAAAAACGCGGAAAAACGTAAGCCCCTTTTGCTGCGTGGAGCGAGGCAGGTGGGCAAGTCGTCTGCCGTGCGCGAGCTGGGCAAAAGGTTTGAGAGCTTTCTGGAAATCAACTTTGAAAACAAGGATTTTGCAAGCGCGAAAAGGATTTTTGAGCGTCATTCCGACCCGCGGCTAATTTGTGACGAGCTTTCGGCTTTGTATGAACAGCCGATTATTGCGGGACAAACGCTACTGTTTCTCGACGAAATACAGTCCTGCACCGACGCCATTTCTTCGCTGCGCTATTTTTATGAGCAAATGCCGGAGCTGCACGTTATCGCGGCGGGTTCTCTGCTGGAATTTGCCTTGCCGAAAATTCCTTCTTACGCTGTGGGCAGAGTGCGCTCAATGTATATGTATCCGTTTTCGTTCGAGGAATTTTTGGTGGCGATGGAGCGAAATATTTTACTCGAAAAATTGAACGTTGCGACGCCTCAAAATCCTTTATCGGAAGAAGTTTACAAAAAATTACAGGAACTTTTTCTGCGCTTCGTTGCCATTGGCGGAATGCCCGAAGTGGTGTCGGAGTACGCAGCGAGCGGTTCGCTGCTCAGCTGCCAGCATATTTTGGATGAGCTAACCGAAACGCTGTTCAACGATTTTGGAAAATACCGGCAGCGCGTTCCTGCCGCACGCATGGAAGAGGTTTTTTCGGCAATTATTGCTCAGACGGGACAAAAATTCACTTACTCCAAAGCCGCTATCGCTGCCAATCAAGTGCAAATGAAAGAAAGTATTGAGATCTTGAAGATGGCGGGGCTGGTTTACTCCGCCACGCACAGCTCGGCAAACGGTTTGCCTCTGGCGGCCGAAACCAACCCGCGCTACCGGAAGCTGATGCTGTTTGATACGGGGATTTACCAGCGATTTTTGCGGTTAGACCTTGCGCATCTGCTGCTTGACGAAAAAATTGAGCAAATTAACAGGGGCGCCTTAGCTGAAATGTTTGTAGGGACGGAGCTCGTAAAAGCGCAGAACAACCGCCTACCCGTTGAACTTTACTACTGGCAGCGTGAAAAAAGTGGCAGCACCGCCGAAGTAGATTACCTGATACAGCAAGGCAAAAATATTGTGCCTGTCGAAGTTAAAGCGGGGACAAAAGGCGCCATGCAAAGTATGTTCTTGTTCCTGTCGGAAAAACGGCAACCTTTCGGAGTTCGTTGCTCTATGGAGAATTTTGGCGAATTTCAGCAGGTTCAAATTTATCCGCTTTATGCGGCTGGAAAATTGTGATTCATGGTTTCCTTACAGCTCGCTTGCCTCCTCAATTTGCTTTACTACTACTTCTCCGGCAGCGGCTACTTGCTCCGGCTCAAAGTCATTCGGCAGCATGGCGGCGGGGATTTCCTTGCCCGACTTTAGCCCCAGATTTTTGAGCTTTATAGCTTGCCCCACCAGATTTCCGCTGCCATCCTTGAGCTGGCCGACGGCTGCCGCGTACGACTGCTGCGTCCTGCCGATATGCCGCCCCACGTCCTCGAGGGTTTCGACGAATGAGACAAACTTGTCGTACAGCAGCTCGCCCCGCTTTACGATTTCCTGCGCATTTTTGCTCTGCATTTCCCGCTTCCACAGGTCGGCCATCAGCTTCAGGCAGGCTATGAGGTTGGTAGGGCTTATCAGGAGAATTCTTTTGGAGTAGGCGTAAGCCCACAGGTCGGAGTCGTTTTGTATGGCGAGCAGGTAGGCCGGCTCTATGGGGACAAACATCATCGTAAAGTCCAGCGATTTCTCGAAGTTATCGTACTTTTTGCCGCTCAGCTCGTCAATGTGCCCGTAGATGGACTTCAGGTGGTCGCTCATGTGGACGGCCTGCTCATCTACGGTATCTGCCGACGAAAACCGGTCGTAGGCCACCAGCGAAACTTTTGAATCAATGATGATCACCCGGCTGTCCGGTAGCTTGACCAGAACGTCCGGGCGCAGGCTTTTGCCGTCCTCATCCTTGAAAGTTTGCTGGAGGAAGTACTCCCTGTTCTTTACCAGCCCCGACTGCTGGAGGATGCTCTCTAATATCATTTCGCCCCAGTTGCCCTGCTTTTTGGCCTGCCCCTTCAAAGCCGTTGCAAGGTTGTTGGCCTCGCTGCTGACCTTGTTGGTCTGCTCAACCAGCTCTTTTACTTTTTCCTCCAGCGAAAAGCGCTGCTTCGACTCCTTGTCGTACGTTTCTTCGACTTTCTTTTTGAAGCTGCTGATGTTTTCGCCCAGCGGCTTCAGGATGGCCTCCATGTTGACCTTGTTGGCCTCCGTAAACTTTCCGGCTTTTTCCTCCAAAATTTGGGAGGCTATCTTTTCAAACTGCAGGTGGGCTGTTTTTTGGATGGCGGCTATCTCCTCCTTTTGGGTTGCGAACTTTTCGGCCAACGCTTTACCGTTGGCCGTCAGGGCGCTGTTGTCGGCTGTTGCTTTCGTCAGCTTTTCGCGCAGCAGCGCTGCTTCCTCCAGCAGCTTTGCCTGAGCGTCCTTGTGCGCCTTCAGGTTTTCGGCGAGCGATGCGTTGGCGGCGTTTTTTTCCGCCAGCTGCTGCTTCAGCAGGTTGATGTCGGCTTGCCTTGCCTCGCTCTGCTGCGCTTGCTCCGCCAGCTTGGCCAGCAGCTCGGCAATTTTTTGCCCGTCGGCCTTAGCCGTTGTTTCGAGCGAGGCCAGCTTGGTCTGCAGCAGAACGCCGCTCCCCTCCTGCGCTTCGACCTTTTGGGTTAGCCGCGCATGCTCCTGCTGCTGCGCAGAGAGCCTGTCCTCCGCAACCTTCAGCTGCACGTTTGCCTCATTAAACTTGCTGCTCAGCGCTTCGTAGTCAGCCTTTGGGATGCCGCTCCCGACCTTGCCGCGCAAGCTCAGCGTAAGGGCAACGAAAGCAGCGGCAAACCCTGCCGCAGCCCCCGCTAAGATTAAAATAATATTCATAGTTTAGCGTAGTAGCGTCCGTTAAAAATAAAATTGCCCGGCAAAGTTAATCAAAATACAGCAAAGTCAAAGCCTGAAGCTGCTTTTTCGATTTCATGAATAAAAAATAAAATATTGGCACACTACCCAACTATTGAATATAAACTCTAAGGTATGTCGGCGCATTATGGGGCTGGTGTTCGGCATTGTGCCCGAGTTCAGAGGACGCGGGTTAGAGGGTGCGCTGGCATGTGCCGGAAAAAGCCGCAAGACGATAGCGCCTTGCGGCTTATATTATTCCCCTCTATACCAACGGTGTGCTGCTTTCCTGCAATCCTGCGCAAATAATTCCCCTTTTCATACGATTTTTTGACATTTCTTTTTATCTTTGAACTTTATATTGCTATTTGCATTTTACCGTTGATTACTACACAGATATATTGGAGAACACAGGAAATAAAAATACCGCAAGAAATAAAACAATAGCAAGAGGAAAACAATTTGGAGATGGGATTGGTATTCAAGAAGATCTATCAAATTCTTACGATAATGCAATGATCATTCGAGTAATAGAATGGTGTTCTCATCGGTATAATGTAGGAGAAAAAAATGGACAGGTTTTTATGAATTGAAAAAAACAAATTATGCACCAGAAAAACTATCATTTCAATAAAAAAGGAATGTTTAAGAAAATAATAATATCTCTTGTAATTGGCATTATTCAATCTGCCTTTTGCATATCGCTGTATTATGGTTCTTTATGGATTATGGCAATACCAATGAAAAGAGATATTTCTTGGGGAATAGGATTGTGGTACTGGTGGCATTTCCAGATTATGATAGCAATATGCGCCGTTTTTTTCTTTTTGACGGTAAAGAAGCGATTTGTACGAATAATTATTTTATCCGGTCAGATATTACTCTTTTCTTTTTATTGGTATTCGGCATTGTTTGTATATCCATATAGCATTGTTTTTTTATTCGCTATTACCTTATGTAGTGCAATTATTGGAACTTTTTTGTGTTGTACTACGGATATGTTGCTGGAAAATACTAATAATTGATATGAAGCGAAAACAATTATTGTCATTTCTAAATAAACTACTACTAATAGAAACATTTACAAAAATATAAATTAGCTTCTTGATTATCAAATATTTACATCATCATACTTTTACATCACCACCAAAAAAAATGATAGAAAAATTCTATACCTACCCCCTCCAAAGCCTCAACACCTTTGGGTTTGACGTGAGCGCACGGTGTTTCATCAAGGCGTACGCTACGCAAGATATACTGCAGCTGCGCGACGACAGAGATTTTACGCGCGGCAAGCGGCTGGTGATGGGGGGCGGCAGCAACCTCCTTTTTACCGCCAACTTCGACGGCTGCATTTTACAGCCGCTGCTGCAAAGCATAGACGTAGCGGACGAGACGAGCGAAAAAGTACGCCTGCACGTGGGCGCCGGCGTGGCGTGGGACGAGCTGGTGCGCAGCAGCGTAGAGCGCGGATGGTATGGGCTTGAAAACCTGTCCTTCATCCCCGGCACGGTGGGCGCTAGCCCCGTGCAGAACATAGGAGCGTACGGCGTGGAAGCAAAGGACGCCATTGAAAGCGTTGAATATGTCAATTTGGATACTTTTACCGTAGAACGCCTAAGCAGCGAGCAGTGCCGGTTTGGCTACCGCAGCAGCATTTTTAAGCAGGAGCTCAAGGGGAAGGCCGTTATCACGCAGGTTACGTTTTGCTTGAGCAAGCGTCCGCGCTACAACACTTCGTACGGCAGCCTGAGCGAAATGGTAAAGCAGCTCGGCGGCGAAAGCTTGCGCAACGTGCGGCAAGCCATCGTTGCAACGCGCAGCAGCAAGCTTCCCGATCCGGCTGAGATGGGCAGCGCCGGCAGCTTCTTTAAAAATCCCTTTGTAGAAAAATCGGCAGCAGAAGAGCTGCTGAAAACATATCCCGCTATGCCCACCTTTACCTCCGGCAGCGGCGTAAAAATTCCGGCCGGATGGCTCATTGAGCAGTGCGGGCTGAAAGGCGCGCGGCGCGGCAGCGTAGGCGTACACCCAAAGCAGGCGCTGGTGCTGGTAAACTACGGCGGCGGAACGGGCTGCGAGGTGCTGGCGCTGGCGTACGAAATTTGCCGGGCTGTGCGCGACAAATTCGGCGTGGAGTTGGAGATGGAGGTGAATGTTGTAGCGTAGAAATTCGGCATGCGCTATAGAAATTTTTCCTTCAGCTTTTCCAAATCCTCCGGCGTGTCAATAGCCCACGTTTCCAGCTCGGTTAGGGCAACCTTAATGCGGTAGCCATTTTCTATCCAGCGCAGCTGCTCCAGCCCCTCGGCCAGCTCCAGCGAGCTTTGCGGCAGCCGGCAGATGCTTTGCAGCGTGTCGGTGCGGTAGGCGTAGAGGCCAACGTGCTTGTAAAAAGGGAAGCTCTCCGGCCACTGCGCCTGCTCTGCGTTGCGGAGGTAGGGAACAACCGAGCGGCTAAAGTAGAGCGCGTGGCTACTTGCGTCAACTACCACCTTGGGGCTGTTGGGAGAGAACACATCTTCGCCTTTTCCAAAAGTTTTTACCAGCGTAGCCAGCTGCACGTCGGCATCGGTAAAGCAGCCCTTGAGCAGCTCCAGCTGCATGGGGGCGATAAAAGGCTCGTCGCCCTGTACGTTGACAACCACGTCGAATTTTTGGTCAAGCGCCGCCTCGGCTTTCAGCGCCGCCTCGGCGCAGCGGTCGGTGCCGCTCCGGTGCGAGGCGGAGGTCATGATTACCTTTCCGCCAAAATTTTTTACGGCGGCGGCAATGCGCTCGTCGTCGGTAGCAACAAAGACGTGGGCAAATGCGCGCTGCGCTTGCTCATACACGCGGCATACCATGGGCTTCCCGCCGATGTCGGCAAGAGGCTTACCCGGAAAGCGGGTAGAGGCGTATCGCGCCGGTATAATGCCAACAAAATTCATTTGTCGCCTGCCGACTTTGCTGCTTTTGCGCTCTTTTGCTCACTCGTCGCTTTGTCGGCTTCGCGCTTGGCAGCGGTTTTTTCTTTTTCCCGCTGCACGGAGGCCTTTTCCTTTTCCCGCTTCTCTGTTTCCTTATTTTTTTTCTTTTCTCTTTCTTGGGAGAGCTTCGCTTTTTCGGCTTCCCTCTTGGCCAAAGCATCTTCCTTTTGCTTTTGCTTTTTCAGCTCGTTCTCTTCTTTTTGCTTTTGCTTGGCCGTTTCGGCATCTTCCTTCTTTTTTTGCGCTTGCAGCGCTTCGCGCTCCTTGTTTTTTTCGGCGTCTTCGAGAGCGGCAATTTCTTTTTCTATCGCTTTAAGGGCAGCTACAGCATCTTTCCATGCTTTGTCGGCCAGCTTCAGCTTATCCCTGCCGCGCACCTCATTTTTTTTCGCATCCTTTAGTTTTTTCTGAATACTCCCGCTTCTCACTTGAAGCGCTTTTATATCGGCGTTGTACGTTTTGCGGATTTCGCTTCTCTTTTCCATCCCCGTTTTGCGCTCTTGAGCGTCTTTGGATTTGATTTGCTTATCAACAGCAGGCAGCTCAACGCCAAATACGCGCTTTTCCAGCTTAATCTGGTCGTCAAGCAGCTGCTTCATCTCAGCATTTCCTTCCTTGGTCAACCGTTCTCCCTCGGCAATAAGGCTATCTGCCGTTTTTCTTTCGGCTTCTGTTTTGTCAACACGGGCTTGGGCTACGGTACGCCTCGCGACGAACTTGTCCAAGTTTTGATTCTTTGCCGCGCCGTCCTCTTGAGCATAGAGCGCTACCGACGTGGTAACCAAGAGCGCTGCACAAAACAAAATTTTTTTGCAGGGCAGCTTAGGCAACAAAAATTTTTTCATAACAATTTCAGTTTAATGGTTTATAATACGTTGACTATTAATGAAGCAATATCATAGCAATATCATAGCAATATCATAGTTGCGTACAGGTTCTTTTTCCAAAGGTATAAAAGTTTTTGAGAAAATATTTTTTATTTAGCTGAAAAAAGCATAAGCTGCGGATTTGGCGGCTATATAAGAACTTTTACGCAGGCATGTTCCCGCGCAACCTGCGAGCGTAAGTCGCAAAAGAATAGCGCAATCCGCTGTTGCTACAAACCATAGCGCCGCTGTTGGACACCTGCTCCCAATCCTCGCCGGATATTTTGGGAAAGAACGTATCGCCCTCCGCGGCAACGTGCACATGGGTAACGTACAGCCGCTGCGCCAGCGGCATTGCCTGACGGTAAATGCTGTCGCCGCCAATGACAAAGATTTCGCCGCAGCCCTGCGCCGCCAGCAGCGCTTCCTCCAGCGAGCCAACAGCGATCCGCCCGCTTGCCTCGCCTGCCGGCATGGTTCTTGAGATGACAATGTTTTTCCGGTTGGGAAGCGGCTTGCCAATGGACTCAAAGGTTTTGCGCCCCATAACGACGGCATGGCCGGAGGTAAGCTGCTTGAACCGCTTCAAATCCTCCGGAATGCGCCACGGCAGGTGGTTGGCATTGCCAATAACGCCATTGTCGGCAGCTGCCACAAGTATGGAAATTGAATTTTGAATTTTGAATTTTGAATTTTGAATTTTGAATTTTGAATTTTGAATTTTGAATTATCCTCTGCCTTCAGGAATTCAAAATTCAAAATTCAGCATTCAAAATTTAGTTATACCCACCGCACGAGGGCAAAATCTTGCCTGTGGGGCAGGTCGGGGTGCTTGGCGTAGAGGCGCACTCCGGCAAAAATTACGCCGGGGCGCTCGGGCAGCACGTCAATGGTGTAGGTGGCAACGGAGCCTACGTGCGATACGCAGGCGTACTCCGAAGTGCCTGCTATTTTCATTTTGCCGCTGGCGTCCTGCTCTGCAATCACCAGCTCCACGCCTACATCTTCGGGGTTGAGCGAAGCAATATCCAGCTGCACCTCCGACTGGTAAACGTTACCCAGCAGCACCTCGTCTTCCTGCATGTTCAGCTGCTTGCGGAAAATAACTTCAATGCTTTCCCACTGCCGGCTCACGTGCCTTTTCCACTCCGACAGCTCCTTTGCCTTGGCAAAATCGTTTGCGCTTACGCTGCGGCAACGGTTGTAGAGCTTGTTGTAGTAGCGGTCTTCGTAATCCTGCAACATGCGGTTGGTGGTAAAGTTGGAGGCCACCTTGGCAATGGTGTTTTTTATCATCTGCACCCACTCGGTGGGGACGTTGTTTGCGTCGCGCTTGTAAAACTTAGGCGCTATTTCGTTTTCGATGAGGGCGTAGATGGTTTCCGAGTCGAGCTCGTCCTGAAAATCCTGATTTTCGTACGAGCGCTCCATTGGCAGCGCCCAGCCGGCGCCCTCTCTGTAGCCTTCTACCCACCAGCCATCGAGCACCGAGAGGTTCATCACGCCGTTCATGACCGCCTTTTCGCCGCTTGTTCCCGAGGCTTCGAGCGGGCGGGTTGGCGTATTCATCCAGATGTCAACGCCGGCAACCATCTTACGCGCAACGCGCATGTCGTAGTTTTGCAGGAAGAGAATTTTACCGATGAATTGAGGATACTTCGATACCTCCACAATGCGCTTTATCAAATCCTGCCCGGCCTTGTCGGCGGGGTGCGCCTTGCCTGCAAAGACAAACTGTACGGGCATTTGCGGGTTGTTGACAATGGCGTTGAGCCTGTCCAGATTTTTGAATAGCAGGTGCGCGCGCTTGTAGGTGGCAAATCGCCGCGCAAAGCCAATGGTCAGGATGTCGTTGCGGAACGTTTCCTTGATTTCTACCAGCTGGCGTGGCGTGTGGTACTTGAGGATTTTGCTGTCGCTAAGGCGCTGGCGGATGTATCGCACCAACTTGTTGCGCAGCTCTTTGCGTAGCTCCCAGATTTTTTCGTCGGGTACGTTGTATATGCCGTCAAAGCAGCTCTTGTCGTAGTGGTGAGCTTTGAACTCGGGGCCAAAAACCTCCGTTTGCAGCACCTTCCACTCGTTCGACGTCCACGTATCGTAGTGCACACCGTTGGTTACGTAGCCAATGTGCAGCTCTTCGGGCTGGTATCCCGGCCACATTCCGCACAGTATTTCGCGGCTAACCTTTCCGTGCAGCCAGCTCACCCCGTTTACCTCCTGCGAGCAGCTGCATGCAAGGTTGCTCATGGAGAACTTTTCGTTGGGGTTGTTTACGTCCACCTTGCCCAGCTTCATCAAATCCTCCCAGGTGGTTTTGAGGCGCTGCGGGTAGTGCGATATGTAGGTGCGCAGCAGCCCTTCGTCAAAAGCGTCGTGACCGGCGGGAACAGGCGTGTGCGTGGTAAAGAGCGACGAAGCGCGAACAACCTCCAGCGCTTCGGAGAACATGAGGTGCCTTCCGTGAACAAGCTCGCGAATGCGCTCCATGCCAATAAAGGCGGCGTGTCCCTCGTTGCAGTGGTAGACATCGGCGTTGATGCCAAGGGCGCGCAGGGCGCGGATGCCGCCAACTCCCAGCATCAGCTCCTGCTTGAGGCGATTTTCCCAGTTGCCTCCGTAAAGCTGGTGGGTAATGCTTCTATCCTCCGGCAGGTTGTCCTCAAAATCGGTATCGAGCAGGTAAAGCTCGGTGCGGCCAACGTTGACGCGCCAAATGCGCGCAAATACCGTACGGCCGGGCATCGCCACGCTCACGGTAATCCACTTGTTGTCCTTGTCGCGCACGGGGTAGGCTGGTATTTTCATAAAATCCTGATCGTCGTACTCGGCAACCTGATCGCCTGCGGCCGAAAGCTTTTGCGAAAAATATCCGTAGCGGTACAGCAGACCTACTCCCACCATCGGCGTACCCTTGTCGCTTGCCTCCTTGAGGTAGTCGCCCGCCAAAATGCCCAGCCCGCCGGAGTATATCTTGAGCGAGGTGTGCAGGCCGTACTCCATGCTAAAGTAGGCTATCTTGTAGCGCACGGCGTCGGCGCGCTCGGGCAGACGTCCCTCAGCGGGAGCGTTGCCGACGTGGCCGTCGAACAGGGCTGACTTCTGCGCTATGTAGCTCTTGAATTTTGCGTAAACGGCGTCAAGCCGCGCCAAAAAATCTTTATTCTTTTCCAGCTCCTGATAGCGCGGCAGCGAAATCATTCCCAAAAAAGCAATGGGGTTGTATTCGCTCTGCACCCACAGCGACTTGTCGATGGATTTGAAAAGCTCCACCGCCTCCTGATTCCAGCTCCACCACAGGTTTTTCGATAAATCTTCGAGCGAGGCAAGGCTTTGCGGAATATTTTTGTGCACGATTATGCGGTTCCACACAGGCTGGTTGGCCAGCTGGTTGGCGTTGATGTAGGGGGTCAGGTCTTCGCGCGTTTGGTTGATGACCTCCTCCATACGGTTGTCGACCTTGGCAAGCGCTATGCTGAAAGCCTTTTTGTAGTAGTAAATCAGGTTATCCCAAAGGGCAATGGACGAAACCTGCTTGGCGTTTTCGCGCACCGCCTCAAAGTCGTCGGACGAAAGGGCGGAGAGGTCGAGCACTTTTCTTACCATTTTGTCTATCACATCGGCGTCGTTGTCATCCCGGCGCTCTATCACCTCAATGCCCGGGTGGTCGGACTGGTAGTGCATGTTGACCCACAGCCCAAATCCGGCAAGCGACGTGGTAATGGTGGGCACCTTGAACGCTACGCTCTCCATCGGCGTGTAGCCCCACGGCTCGTAGTACGACGGGAACATGGAGACGTCAAGCCCGATGAGCAGGTCGTAGTACTTTTTGTTGAACACCCCGTCGGCGCCGTTGAGGTACGAGGGGCAGAAGAACAGCTTGACCTTATCTTCCGGCCGGTTGTGTAGCCCCACGCGCCGCGCCAGGTTCAGCGCGGGGTCGTACTGCGTATCCACCAGCCCGTGGGTGGTGTACTTGTCCTCCAGCGGCAGCGCGGTCTCCTTGTTGGCAATGCTGTACAGCAAATCCTTGCGGGGGCCGTGATGCCCCGCCGGTACAAGAATAAATGCGTAAATGGGGCGATTGAGGTCGGCCGACTGGTTCAGCTTGCCCAGCGACTCAATGAAAACGTCTATTCCCTTGTTCTTAAATTCGTAGCGGCCGCTAATGCCTACCAGCATGGCGTTGTCCGCGGCCTTGCACCCAAGCAGCGCCTCTGCCACCTCAAGCAGCTTAGCCCTGCCTTCGCGGCGCACGGCTCCAAACTTTTCGTCTGACGGTACAAAGCTGTTCTCGAAGCCGTTGGGCGTAACCAAATCAACCTCCTTACCCAAGAACGCCTTACATTCCTGCGCCGTAATATCGCTCACCGTCGAGAAGCAGTCGGCATGCTGCGCGGCGCAGCGCTCCAGCGATTGCTTTGCCGTTACGTTGAGCTCGCGAGCCTTGATGTCGGCGTCGTAATCCTTGAGGTTGCTGTACAGGGGCTGTCCGTTGCCCGCAATGCAGCGCCCCATGACGGTGGCGTGCGTGGTGAACATGGTGGCGACCTGCGGAACGTGGCTCTTGAGGTAAAGCAGCCCGGAGCCGGTCATCCACTCGTGAAAAATAGCCGCCACCTTATGGCGCAAGGCGAGGTTAAAGCGCAGGTAACTTTCTATCACCTTGCCGGTAGCGTAGCCAAAGAGGGCAGGCTCAATGTAGTCCCACTGGCCGGATATGGAATCGAGCTTGTAGGTTTCCCAAAACTCCGAAAAAATTTTGTCTTTTTGGGGGATAAACGTAGTGTAATCCACCAGAATGGTAGTGGGAGACCCGGCGATATCCCACCGACCTATACGAATACGTAGCCCCTCTTCCTGCACCTTGAGCCGCCACGACTTGAATAGCTGCAAATCTTCAATAAACTCTGCGTTGCTGCTCGACTCGTTGAGCACATCGGGACCTATCATGATATGATTTTTCACCTCGCGCGACATGTTGCACACTTTTGTAGCAACTACCGTGTGGATACCGCCAACCTTGTTGCAAACCTCCCAACTCACCTCAAACAGGTAATCCGGACTTTGTAGAACTTCTTTCTTCATTAAAATTTCATTATAAGCTCCTCCACCCTTCGCCATGCTTTTGCTGGACAAAAGAAAAGGGAGGGATAGTAGAGCAGGTTAAACATTTTATAATTATTTGCTGCTCCGGCAGCGCGCGCAACCTTACGGAGGCTTGCACCGGAAAAACGCAAAACAAAAATGGCCTCAAAGTTACGGAAAAAAACGGACTGTTTCACCCCTTGTTAATAAAAACATCGCCGCAATCGCTTGCGGAGGCAACATTTATGATTTTTTGAGGGATAAAAGGCGAAAAATTAAGGAGGTTAGGCGCAACGCTGGGCAATCATTTTGATTTTTATTCTCGTGCGTTTGGTATTTCGGTGATTTTTATGTAACTTTACTGCTTATTCGGTTTTTTGAAACACCGAAGTATTTGGTAAACTTAGTAAAACATTGCTCATCTTTTTTTATGAAAACAATCATTAATTTTTTAGCTGGCGGAATGTTGTTCCTGTCAGCATGTATATCTTCTTCGGATAAACTTGTTATTGAGGGGAATTTGACCGGGTTGCAGGCTGGCGATACGGTTGTAGTGCTTATTTACGATTCTGACTGGCGCCTCGTGGCCGGCGACACGGTTGCCGTAACCAAAAAGGATTACTTCTGCTCTGCGCAGACGCTTGCGGAGCTTCCGTACAGCGCAAACCTGTACTACTTTCCGGCAGATACGGCGGCTGGCAGGCGGCTAAAATCGATCGACCTTTCGTCGGCCTCCGACAAGCTGAAGATACAAGGTGCTGTTGCCGATTTTACCTACGCTCCGGTGAGCGGAGGCTTTTACAGCGACAAGCAGGTCGAAGAATATGCGCGCCTGCAGGATAGCATACACAAAGCCATTATCCTGGTAGACGACTCCACAGAGCAGGCCGAGCAGCAGGGCGATATGATTTCGAAGGAGCGGCTTGACGAAAAATACTTGCAGCTGGCCGGGCAGCTGGAGGATATGGAGGACGCGTTCATCCGGCAGCACCCCAACGCCATATACGCAGCTTACCTGTACTGCTCCATATCTCGCTGGGAAACGCTCAAAAAAGTGCAGGAGCAGTACGGCGCGTTTACGCCCGAGCTGCAGCAGTCGGTGTACGGCCAACGGATAAAGGAAAATATGGACAAGCGGGAAACGGTAGCCGCCGGAGCGCAGCTGCCCGACTTTGCCGTAACGGACATTGACGGCAAGCCGCTATCTACGGTCAGCTTCAGGGGCAAGTACCTGCTGCTGGACTTTTGGGGGTCGTGGTGCGTTTGGTGCAGAAAGGCAAGCCCCAAAATAGGAAAGCTTTACAGCGAGTACAAGAGTAAGAATTTGGCTATACTGGGGCTTGCATGGGACAAAAACCACGACAGCTGGAAAAAGGCTATCAAGGACGACGGGCTGTCGTGGGCGCACGCCAACCTGTACGACCACCAGGAGGTGAAAGAGATGTTTTACATTTCGGCTTTCCCGACTTTCATTCTTGTGTCGCCCGAGGGTACCATTCTCGCCAACTCCAGCGACTTTGACAGGGAGATTGAGCCCGTTTTGAGAGAGGCGCTAAAGTAAAGTAAGTGAAGTGAGGTAAATGAAGTGAAGTGAAGTGAAGTAAATGAAGTGAAGTAAATGAAGTAAAGCGCAGCGTAGCGCAGGAAGCATCGCAGAAGATAATTTTGTAAATGAAATTTTTGGAATGGGTATCATAGCAGTAGTTGGCCGCCCCAACGTGGGAAAAAGTACGCTGTTCAACCGCCTGGTTGGCGGCAGGCAAGCCATTGTGGACAAGCAGTCCGGCGTAACGCGCGACCGCCACTACGGCAAGAGCGACTGGAACGGCAAAACGTTTTCGGTGGTCGATACCGGAGGGTACGCCGTTAACTCCGGCGACGCCTTCGAGGACGAAATTCGCAAGCAGGTTATCGCCGCCATTAGCGAGGCCGACGTTATTTTGTTTATGGTGGACGTTACCGCCGGCATTACCTCCTACGACGACGAAGTGGCCGGCATCCTTCGCCGGGCAAACAAAAAGGTGCTGCTGGTGGTCAACAAGGTGGACAACAGCAACCGCATTTACGACTCGCACGAGTTCTACAAGCTGGGGCTTGGCGAGCCGTACTGCGTGTGCGCCATGAGCGGCACCGGCACCGGCGAAATTTTGGACGAGGCGGTGAAGCACCTCTCCGACGCCGCTGCCGATGACGACGTGGAGATACCCCGCATAGCCATTGTAGGTAAGCCCAACGTCGGGAAGTCTTCCATTGCCAACGCGCTGCTGGGCGAAGAGCGCAACATCGTAACGCCCATTGCCGGCACCACGCGCGACGCGGTGCTATCGCGCTACTGCAAGTTTGGCCGCGACTTCTACTTAGTCGATACGGCGGGGCTGCGCAAGAAAGGCAAGGTACACGAAGACCTCGAATTTTACTCCGTCATGCGCACCATTCGCGCCATAGAAACCTCCGATGTGTGCATCCTCATGATGGACGCTACGCAGGGAGTAGAGGCGCAAGACCTCAACATATTCGGCCTTATCGTGCGCAACAGCAAGGGCTGCGTGGTGGTGGTAAACAAGTGGGATTTGGTAGAAAAAGACAGCAACACCATGCGGGATTACCGCGAAGCCATACAAAAGCGGCTGGCGCCGTTCAGCGACGTCCCCATCATTTTTACCTCCGTTACCGAAAAGCAGCGTATTATGGATGTGGTCAACGCGGCGTCAGAGGTGTACGAAAGCCGCAGGCAGCACATTTCTACCGCCAAGCTCAACGAGGCAATGCTGCCCGTGATAGAGGCCTATCCTCCCCCTGCCCTGAAAGGCAAGTACATTAAAATAAAGTACGTAACGCAGCTGGCGTCGCCCTCTCCGGCGTTTGCATTTTTTTGCAACCTGCCGCAGTACATCAGGCCGCCCTACAAGCGCTTTTTGGAGAATAAGCTGCGCGAAAAGTACAACTTTTGCGGCGTTCCCATACACATTTTCATCCGCCAGAAATAGGGTGATTCAGTTTTTTTTGTTTTCGTTGGGCAAAGGGATATGCTTTCCTTCCAGAAACGCCTTTTTCATTTCAGGCCACAATTCGGGCGATTCGAAAACAAACTTGCGCCATCTGAAAAAATTGAGCTCGTTCTCTTTGATGCAGGCATAAAACAGCAGCATGGTCAGTATGTCCATATTCTTTTCGTTTTGGATGGATTGCCACGCGGTTTCGCGCAGGGAAAAGTTGTCGGCCGTAAACCGGACGATATTGTGAACGATTTCCTGCTGCGAAGCCTTACAAAAGGGTTCGCCGGTTTTCTTTTCATGAAGAAACAGATTCCTCCCCAGGCTTCTCGCCATCTGAATCGCCCAGTCATCAAGGTTCTGAAAAGAGAAGCATTGCCCTTCCACTTCCTTCAGAATATATTCCTCCGAAGGGAGGCCGCGCTTCCTTATCCACTGCGCCTTGCTCGTGAAGTACGATGCCGCCGTTTTGTTGTTGCCTGCCATTCGTTTCGAAAGGGTTCCCGTCACGTCTTCCAACTTTTTATAGTCTTCGGAAATCTTTTTTGTACCCTCTTCTATGATTTTCTGAAACTCCACCCCATTCGCAGGTTCGGTGCAGGCGAATATTTCCAGCAGCTTGTCGGCAGACAGGTAGTAGTCTATTTTGTTTGGCAATCCACCCATACGTAAAAAAACACGATTTAAGCTTTCCATGTCGGTAGTCAAGCCTCCGCCTGCTGTGCTCCATTCGCGAGCCGTTTCGCTTCCGTCGCCGTACGGATTGACGGTAACGCCTTTATCAACCAAAAGTTCAAGCAAGTCGGCCAGCGAAAAGTCTTCACCGCCTCTTTCCTTTTGCGTTTTTTGTACCAGCGAAACCACCGCTTCGACATCGTGGGTGGCTTCCAGGTAGGGGAGCAGCAAATCGGAAGCCCCCCACTGCAAGGGGGTGTTATAGTCCTTTAGCTGGCCGATGAGCGCTTTCTGCAAAGCCTTATGGCATTTTTTTTCGATCAAAAATGCAAAGGAGTCGCAGCAGCTCACCTTGCTCAACATCAAAAAACGGCGAACCAGCGAACCGGCATCGGGATAGAGCGGCAATAACCGGTCGAACAGCCTGTCGGGATCATTGCACAGCGGAACGGGAACCGGTTTTTGCAGCACACCCCCGAGCCAAAGCCGCATCCGCTCTACCATGTCTTCCGAGTAGTCGCCGTGCATGAAGCAGCTTTCGGGAAAGCGGCTTTCGAGGTACATCCCCAGCGCCAGCACGGCTAAGGAGTAAGGGGCGCCGCCCGTTCCGTTATACCAGATGCAGCGGGGATCTTCACCGATACGCCCCAAATGGTATCGATCTTCTTCGTCCTTCCGGTCAAACCACAGCATCCCTCTTTCCGAGGCCGGATGGTCTGCATAGCGCGCTATATTCCTGTACAGCCTGAAAACTCCACCCCACTCCAGCGATACGTAATCGCTCTGAAATGCCAAAGATTCTTCTCCAGTATTTTCTTCCAAAACAAGGCGGTCGCTCCATACCGCATACTCTACCTGGAATTCCCTCTTTTTATAGCTCTTTTTATAGCTCCTGGTGTGTGACATTGCCAAGGGAACCGGAAAAAATCCCTGTATTTCAACACATTTAAGCCATGCATCTTCCCACTCAGGCTGTGAAATGCCCCTAAAATCAAACAATAATTTTATGTTCATAACCTTTCATCATATTTTGTTATTAATGCAACTCTACATTAGCATTTGCCGCTACCGTCCGGACAGGTTTTAACCTGCTTCTACCGTAATTTTTACGTGCCTCCGGCAGCGCAAAATTACATGAAAAATTTGAATAGCCAAGCATTCCGGACGAAATTTCTCCTGACCTTATCAGTGGATGTCCCGGTGTCCTGCAATTTGCCGAAGACCGCACCGCTGCACCGCACCGCTGCGTACGCAGCGGGACGGCAAAATTATTTACTTGCCGCAATATGCTCACCCGTTTACATGCTCGCAAGCTTGCTTCGTGCGGTTCCTAATTCGCAGCCGAATTATCGGGAGATTCAGAGAGAATGCGCTCCACGTCCTCAACGGGCAACGCTACCAGCTCTGCAACCTCAGCAACGGACATGCCCTTTCGGGACAACCTCAAAGCATAAATTATTTGCTCCTGCTGCTTGCCAATGGCCATACCGCGCTGCTCGCCAATTCCGACGGGCATTAGCGGGAGCCTCCTGCTTGTCCCCGTATGCTGAAGCATACGGTTAATAAAGTGTCACCCCTGCGGGGTTTGCAGCATACGGATTGCAGCAGACCTGCGTAGAGATGCGGCGCGCCACGTATCTACAACGAGCAGTCCCGCAGGGACGACACTTTATTAACCGTATGCTTCAGCATACGGAGCGGAGATGCACGGATACTCGCTTGTCCGGGCAGTCCCGCAGAGCCTGCCCCGAGCGTAGCCGAGGGGGACGACAACTTTATTAATTGTTATATCTTGTTTATTCGTCATTCCTAAATCCGTCAGGATTGCATCGCTCGGTAGCCAACGCATCGCATGTAGTTATCGCGCATCCTGTTAGGGATGCATCCCTGACGGGATGCGCAAGAGGTGTCACGGCATATTTTTTCTACCGGGCGACGCATCCCGCTGGGATGCAAAGACGACATGAAACATTTATATATTATTTATTTTTTATTCCTTAGCAGGAAATGTCGAAGTCAGGGACGCCTGCGCAGGAGGCCGCCAAACAAAAGCCGCGAGAGAACGAATAGCCCTACCGCCTGCGAAAAGTTAAGGGTTGTAAGCCCCAAAATATCCGGCACAAGCTCATTCCACAGCAGCATGACGGCAACGCCCGCCAAGGCTACGACTGCCGATACCAAAAGCGCCCAAACTATGAACTTCAAAAGATTCACAATGAATGTTTCCATACTATTTTTAAAATTACGTTCTACTTATTGAAGACAAATCAGGATGAAAAAAACAGGCTGCAAAGATACCGAAAAAAATATTTTTTCTTAATTTTGTGCGCGTAAAAAAAGCTGCTGCCCAAAAGCAGGTAGCCGGAGTATGCAGCGGCTTAGGTTTTATTGCTGTAAATAAATCTGTAATTAAAAAAAAAGGAAGTAAAATTATGACGTCCACCGTGAAATTTATTCGGATAGTTTGTTTAGCGGCAGCTGTTGCCGCTCCTCTTCACCGGTTGCAGTCGCAGCCGCGCGGCGCTTCGCCGGATTGGGGAAAAGAGCGTAGCTTTGTTGAGAGCAACGTTGAGTTTGCCGTGGCGCAAGCAAAAAAAATGCTACAGGCGGTCGACGCAGACCTGGCCGGGAAGAGCTACCCCCGCAGCTCCTACAAGAGCGGAGCGCTGGCCTCCACCAACATGCACGACTGGACAAGCGGTTTTTTTGCGGGAAACCTCTGGTACCTGTACGAGCTAAGCCACGACGATTTGTTCAAAGCCAAGGCCGAAGCGTGGACAGCCTCGCTTGAGCCGCTCAAAACCTACACCGGCACCCACGACTTGGGCTTTATGATGTACTGCAGCTTTGGGAACGGCTACCGCCTGGCGCCGGACGAAACGGCGGCCTACAGGGATATTCTGCTTCAGGGAGCCGGCTCGCTGTGCACCCGCTATAGCGAGGTAACGCGCTGCATCCAGTCGTGGGGAGCGGGCAAGTCGTGGAGCGGCGACATGCGGAACTTTCCGGTCATCATAGACAACATGATGAACCTCGAGATGCTGATGTGGGCGGCAAAAACGGCAAGCGATACCGCCGAGGCCAAAAGATTTGAGCGCATTGCCGTTACCCACGCCAACACGACGATAAAAAATCAGCTGCGCCCCGACTACAGCGTTTACCACGTGGTGAGCTACGACCCGCAAACGGGAGAGGTGGAGAGTAAAACTACGGCGCAGGGCTGGAGCGACAACTCTACGTGGTCGCGCGGTCAGGCGTGGGGCATCTACGGGTTCACCATGATGTACCGCGAAACGAAGGATAAAAGATACCTGGAGGTTGCCCAAAAAATGGCTGATTTCTTCCTGAACCACCCCAACCTTCCCGAAGATAAAATACCCTACTGGGATTTCAACGCGCAGCAGGAGGGCTATACGCCTGCTTGGCCCGACAGGACAAGCGCCTTCCCCGTGCCGCCGGACGAATTTCCCATTGCGCACTACCGCGACGCTTCGGCAGGCGCTATCGTTACCTCGGCGCTCTTTGAGCTGTACCGGTACACCGGAAGCGAAACCTGCCTCGCATCGGCCATAGCAATGCTGCACAGCCTGGCTTCGGACAAGTACAGGGCTAACCCGGGCGAAAACGCCAACTTTATTTTGAAGCGTTGCGTGGGCAGCATTCCTCACGGAAGCGAAATAGACGTCCCGCTGGTGTACGCCGATTACTACTTTCTGGAGGCGCTGCTACGCTACCGCAATTTTTTGAACAATAGAACAATAGAACAATAGAACAATAGAATTTTGTGTAATTCGTGTAATTCGTGGACTATAGCTCGGTGTCCAGATTTTCCCAAACGTCGCCGCTGGGGTAGGGGGCTACGATTTTGATTTCCGCCTTGCTTACCGGATGAATAAAGCTGATGCTGCGGGCATGCAGCGATATGCCGCCGTTGGGGTTGGAGCGGGCGTAGCCGTACTTCAGGTCTCCCTTGATGGGGCACCCTATCTTGCTTAGCTGGCAGCGTATTTGGTGGTGCCGTCCGGTGAGCAGCGCTACCTCTACCAAAAAAAAACTCTTGCTTGCGGCAATAACGCGGTAGCGCAGGCGCGACTCCTTGGCGTTGGGCTTAGGCTCGCTGTGCGCGTACGATTTGTTTTGCTGCTCGTTGCGGATAAGGTAGTGCGTAAGCAAATCTTCGTCCTGCGGCGGGCGTTTTTTTACAACGGCGTGGTAGGTTTTGCTCACTTTCCCCAGCCGGAACATTTCGTTGAGGCGGGAAAGAGCTTTGCTGGTTTTGGCAAAGATAACAACGCCGCTCACGGGTCTGTCCAAGCGGTGCACCACGCCGATAAAAACGAGGAGTGGCTTTTTGTCCCTTACCTTGATAAATGATTTTACATCCTCCTCCAGCGAGCTGCGGCACTCCCTGTCGGCCTGTACCAGCTCGCCGCCGGCCTTGTTGACGGCGATAATGTGGTTGTCTTCGTATAGAATGTTCAGGGATGCCATAGCGTTCAAAAATTCAAGGGCGCTTTGCGAGCTGCTGCTGCTGCTGGTGTGTTTTTTAGTACTGCTCTTTTTCGTTGGGGAAGTTTCCTGACCGCACGTCGCTCACGTAGTTGGCAAAGGCTGTTTTCATTTCGGCGTACAGGTTGTGGTAGCGGCGGAGGAAGCGCGGCGAAAATTCTTGCTGCAACCCCAGCATGTCGTGCGCTACGAGCACCTGTCCGTCCACTCCGCCGCCGGCGCCGATGCCTATCATCGGTATTTTGAGCTCGCCGGCGACTTTCTTTCCCAGCGCTGCCGGAATTTTTTCGAGCACAATGGCAAAGCATCCGAGCTCCTCCAGCAGGTGTGCGTCGCGCGCCAGCTTTTCGGCTTCCTCGGCCTCCCGTGCGCGGACGGCGTACGTGCCGAATTTGTTGATGGATTGCGGCGTAAGCCCCAAATGCCCCATGATGGGGATACCTGCGCAGAGGATGCGCTTGACGGATTCTTCTATCTCTTCGCCGCCCTCGAGCTTCACGGCGTCGGCGCCGCTTTCCTTCATTATGCGGATGGCAGAGCTAAGCGCCTCCTTAGAGTTCCCCTGGTACGAGCCAAAGGGCAAGTCAACCACCACCAGCGCGCGCTTCACGGCGCGCATAACCGATTGCGCATGGTATATCATTTGGTCGAGCGTAATGGGTAGCGTGGTTTCGTGCCCCGCCATTACGTTGGCGGCCGAATCTCCGACTAAGATAACGTCGATGCCCACAGAGTCGAGAATACGGGCCATGGTGTAGTCGTAAGAAGTGAGCATGGTGATTTTTTCGCCACGCTGTTTTTTGTCAATTAGCCGCTGCGTTGTTATAATTTGTTCAGCTCCTTTTACGGACATAGTCTGTATGATTACGAATTAAAATTTACGAAGCAAAAATGCTGCTCGTGGCAGCTGCAAATTTTGCAGCTTAAACGAGCCGGCAAACTTACATGAAAAATTTGAGATTCACAAGTTCTGTGCAGCGCCCAAAACCGGGTGCATTTCAAATTGTCGCTTTTGCTCATTCCGTAGGAATGAATCGCTCGGTAGAAAAGGCAATGTTTCGGTGGTTGCCGGCATCCCGGAGGGATGCATCCCTCCGGGATGCCAAAGAGGAACACCATTTCGTGTTTTCTACCGAGCGAATAATCCCTACGGGATTATTTAAAGCGACAATTTGAAATGCACCCCACAAAACCCTGCAACTTGTGTAGCATTAATTTTTGGCGTACCTTTGGGCAAAAAAAGTAAATTTTTATGCAAGCATACCAAACATTTCAAGAGCATCTCGCCAAAGAGTTGGAATCTATACAGTCTGCGGGATTGTATAAGAGCGAAAGAATTATCGCTTCGCCTCAGTCGGTTGCCATAACGCTGCAATCGGGGCAGCAGGTGCTCAACTTTTGCGCCAACAACTACCTCGGTTTGTCCGACAGCAAAGCGCTGACGGATGCCGCCGGCAAGGCAATGGCAAGCCACGGGTACGGCATGTCGTCGGTGCGGTTTATCTGCGGCACCCAAGATTTGCACAAGCAGCTCGAGGAAACCATTGCCCGCTTTTTCGGCACGGAGGATACCATCCTGTACGCCGCCTGCTTCGACGCCAACGGAGGAGTATTTGAGCCGCTGCTGGACGAGAGTGACGCCATTATCTCGGACGCGCTCAACCATGCCTCTATCATCGACGGGGTGCGCCTCTGCAAGGCTGTGCGCTACCGCTACGCCAACGCCGACATGCAGGACTTGGAGAGGCAGCTGCAGGCCGCGCAGGCGCAGCGCTTTCGCTTAGTTGTTACGGACGGCGTGTTCTCCATGGACGGCAACGTTGCCCCGTTAGACAAAATTCATGCGCTTGCCCAAAAGTACGGCGCTATGGTTATGGTTGACGAATCGCACTCGGCGGGAGTCGTCGGAAAAACCGGACGGGGTACTACGGAGCAGTTCAACCTTCGGGGTGAGGTCGAAATCATAACCGGAACGCTGGGAAAAGCTTTTGGAGGGGCAATAGGGGGCTTCACCACCGGCAAAAAGGAAATCGTCGCCATGCTTCGGCAGCGCTCGCGCCCCTACCTGTTCTCCAACTCCCTGCCGCCCGCCGTTGTGGGCGCCGGAATTTACACGTTTGGCTACTTAGAAACCTCCAACGTGCTACAGGATAAGCTGCACGAAAATACGGCCTATTTTGTCGGAAAAATGCAGCAGGCGGGCTTCGATATAAAGCCTACCCAGTCGGCCATTTGCGCGGTCATGCTGTACGACGCAAAGCTGTCGCAGGACATGGCTGCCAAGCTGCTGGAGGAAGGGATTTACGTAACGGGATTTTACTACCCTGTCGTTCCCAAGGGGCAAGCCCGCATACGGCTGCAAATTTCCGCCGCCCACGAGCGGGAGCAGCTGGATAAGTGTATTCAAGCCTTTGCCAAGGTAGGAAGCGAGCTGGGCATCCTGAAAAAATAGCTATAAAATTGATGAAAAATGAAAAAAATACTGATAGTTGGAAGTACAGGGCAAATAGGGTCGGAGCTGAGCGTCCGCCTGCGCGCGCTGTACGGAACAGATAACGTTGTGTGCGGCTTCTACACGCCGCCTTACCCCGAAGGCTTCTTTGAGGCCGGACCTGTGGTTGAAATCAACGCCCTGCACATTGAGCAGATTGCGGCGGCCGTCAAGAAGTATAAGATAGATACCATTTACAACTTAGTAGCTATCCTGTCGGCCACCGCCGAAAAGCACCCCAAGCTGGGCTGGGATGTGGGCATAGGAAGCCTGATGAACTGCCTCGACGTGGCTAAAGAGTATGGCTGCGCGGTTTTCACCCCAAGCTCCATCGGCGCTTTTGGGCCGAACACGCCAAAGGATGGCACGCCGCAGGACACCGTCCAGCGCCCCAACACGATTTACGGAATAACGAAAGTGCTGGGTGAGCTGGTGAGCGACTACTACTTTACCCGCTGGAAGGTGGACGCCCGCTCCGTGCGCTTTCCCGGCATCATCTCCAACGTAACGATGCCCGGCGGCGGAACTACCGATTACGCCGTTGAGATTTACTACAAGGCCGTGCAGGGAGAGCCGTTTACCTGCCCGCTCAAGGCCGGCACTTTTATGGATATGATGTACATGCCGGACGCGCTGGACGCCGCCATCAACATTATGGAGGCTGATCCGGACAAGCTGATTCACCGCAACTCGTTCAACGTAACCGCCATGAGCTTCGACCCCGAAATGCTCTACCGGAGCATCAAAAATCGCTATCCCGACTTTAAGATGCTCTACGAGGTTGACCCGCTAAAGCAAAGCATTGCCGACTCGTGGCCTAACCGCTTAGACGATTCCTGCGCCCGCGAAGAATGGGGCTGGAAGCCTCAGTACGACCTGGAGCGCATGACTAAGGATATGGTAGAGAAGCTGAAAGCTAAAATGAGCTGCTAAAGGAAGCGTCGGCCTCGCTCGAACATGGTAGAGAGCGAGGCCGGCATTTTTCCCTCATTTTTCTCCTCTGCTACTTCTTCTTTGCCTCTTCTGCCTTGCTTTCTGCTATAGCTTCGGCCTCGTAGCCCAACTTTTCTATGGCCTTTTTGAGGTTTTCCACGCTTGTTTTGGCCACCTTGTACTTAATGCGGACTGTTTTGTCGGAGAGCTTTACCTCCATATCCTCCACGCCCTTTTCAAAGGGAATACTTTTTTCCAGCCTTGTCTTGCAGTGGTCGCAGTGGATGGTAGTCTTGAAGGTTACCTCTGCCTCGCCGGCTTTTAGCGCAGCTTTCAGCGTTGTTGCGCCGAGCATTGCCGTGAACGCAAGCAGCGCCAATTTTAAGTTTCTCATGATAATAAAAATTTAGAATTTAGAAAAATGGAAAAATGGAAAAATAGAAAAATGGAAAATATTGGTTGAACATAGTTGCATTTCAAATTAGCCTCCGGCACACCTCAGCGGTCTAACGTCCACCTCAAGCCAAGGTAAAATTTGCGCCCCATGAGCGGCCCCCAAATTACGCTTGCGTTGAAATCTTTGCCGCCCGGGTTGCCTGCCGAGATAATAGGATTTTCCTGCATGTAGTTGGCAATGTTTTCGCAGCCCAAATACACGTCGAGCGTGCGGTAGCGCTTGGTGATTTGCGCGTAGAACATGGGGTAAACGGGCGAGTAGCCATCCGCAGCGTCGTAGTCGTAGGCTACGTACCTGCTGTCGGGGAGGCGGCTTTGGCCGTTGAGCTGCGCCGTTACGTCAAGCATCCACTTGTTGAACTTGGTGGCGTACGACACGTTGAGCAGGCCCTTGAACCTGTCCACAAGCGGCCTGCGCGCAAATCCCACTTCGCGCAGCTGCACCTTAGTATCGCTGTAGCGAAACGTGGCGTATATCCCCAGCCGCTCCACCGGCTCTACGTTTGCGTCCACCTGCCAGGTGTTGGCGTACGAAGCGCCGTCGAGGTTGTAGGCCAAAATCCGGTTGCCGCTCACCTCCTGGTCTACAATGAGCTGGTTGGCAAACGAGGTGTGGAAAAAGTCCGCGCTGATGGTGGCTTTTTCCCGGTTGTCCACCCTGATGTACTTAACAAGGCTCACGCCGTACGTCCACGCCTCCTCCATTTTTGGCTTTTCCGCTGCCTCAACGTCGCGCTGGCTTGCCATGACCCAAATGTTGTCCGTAATGGCGTTGGGCGAGCGCAGGCCGCGTCCGGCAGAGGCGCGCGCGGCAAGCGTTTCGGTAACGTCGTACTTCACGTGGACGCGCGGCGTAACCAGCGTTCCGTACAGGCTATTTTGGTCAACGCGCAGCCCGGCAATGGCGGTCAGCTTGTTTTCGATGCTAAAGGTGTACTCGCCAAACGCGCCGCCCACCAGCTCGTTTTCGTGCAGCAGGTACTTCAACCCGATTACGCTCCTCCTGCCGAAGCTGTACTCCTCTTCGTAAAAATCGCCGCGCAGGCCAAGCCCAAAAGTTGCGCTGTGGCGCTGCCCCAGCTGTAGCTGTAGCAGGCCGTTCACATATACCGACTGCTCCGTGCCGTTGTATATTTTCTGCCCGAAAAACGATTTTTGTTCGTGCAGCGTGTAGTCTGCCACCAGCGCAGCGCTGCTGCGTTGGTCGCTGCCGAAGGGTATGCCGAGCTTGGCGTAGGCGTTGAAGTTGCGGTTGGCCATGTAGCTGCCGTACTTCAGCGTATCGCTCCTGTCGGTTTTTCTATCGAAGTTTGTTTGTCCGCCCTGCCGGTCTTCCGTGAGGAAGCGCACGCCGGCGCGAAGCATTGCCCCGCTGCCGAAGGTGTATAGCCACCTGTCGGCAACGTTGAGCTGGCGCGCCTGCGGCTGGTCGGCAAATCCGTCGCCGTTGACGTCCACCATGCTGGGGTCGCCGGAGGCATGCAGCAGGAGGATGTTGTGCAGCGCCGGCGTAAGCTGCGCCGCCCAGGCCACGTTCAGCTCCCCCCGGTAGTCGCTGTTAAGGTAGGCGTTTACAAAGAGCCTCTCGGGGCTGGTTGGCTTGCGGATCTCCATGTTGATTTGCCCCGTTACGGCGTCGTAGCCGGCAGCTACGGAGGATGTACCCTTTGATATTTGTATCCCCTCCATCCACGCGCCGGGCGTGTAGCTCAGGCCGTAGGTAGCGGCGAGACCGCGCATTACGGGGCGGCTTTCGTCCAGCATTTGCGAGTAGATGCCGGCCAGCCCCAGCATACGGATTTGCTTCGTTCCCGACACCGCGTCGCTGAACCCAACGGTAACCGTGGCGCTGTTCTCAAAGCTTTCGGCGAGGTTGCAGCAGGCCAGCTTGGTAAGCCCTGCCGACGAAATCACCTCGGTGGTAATGGCGTTGATGCGGGAAATGGACGTGCCCTTTTGCTGCCCGTGCACCTCTACCTCGTCGAGGGCGTAGGTGTTGGCCGCGAGCCGCACCTCTACATGCCTAACGGCGCTGTCAACGGTAACGGTATCGGTTTGGTAGCCGAAGGACATGACCACCAATCGGCTTTCTGCTCCGGTGCGGGCAATGAGGAATACGCCGTTGGCGTCGGCGGTAGCGCCGCCTGCGGCGCCCAGCCAAAAAACGGTTGCTCCGGCCAGGGGTTCCTCCGCCCCCTTGCCGTCAACGCCCAACGCCACTCCGTGAACGCTGGCTGCGCTTGCTACCGCGCTTGCCGCCACGCTTAGCGGCAGGGCAAGCAGTAAAAATATTTTTTTCATGATTTTTGCTGAAAATGTTATGGTAAATGATGCATAAAAAACAGGCTTGCCTTACTTGCAGCAAGCAGCATTTCTTACACCACGTATCATAACCTCAGCTGCCCATGCAGGTAGATGATGGGCGCAGGACAGGCATCGGCTATTCGCGGCGCGCGGGCTACAGCCGTTACGAGGCTGCCGCCGTCGGCGCAGGCAAAATGCGATAGGCCGGGAATAGTAACAAAAGGCAGGTCAACGCTCAGCTTGAGCGCCTGCGAAACCTCGAACGAACTTACGCTGACGGATAGCGATGATACTTTGCAGCACTCATCTTCGGGAGAAGCAAAGTAGCCATCCTCATGAGTCTCTTTAGGCGCGCTGTTATCGTAGTCGTTATCGTAGTCGTTGTCGTGGCTGCAGCAGCTGCGGTGGTCTTTCGCCATTGCGAGCTGCACGTTGCCGCTGTGCATGCACTCCGAAACGTAAAAGCGCACGTCCACCGCCCCGCCGATAACCATCAGGCAGAGAACAACCGCGATAATATGCTTTGCAATTCGTACCATAGCGCTACAAAGGTAGGTATAAAAATGTTTCGTTATGCAGAGGTGCGGCTATCAGTATTTTAAAATAAGCAAATTTTTTTTGCGAAAAGCTGCGCTGTTCTTGTCGCTCGTTTTCTTCTGCAACAGCCTTAAAGGAAAAAAGCGGAAATGAGCACTTAAAATCTATAAAATTAATGAAATTAACGCCAAAATTCATTTGATAAAATGTAAAATAGCATAATTTATCCGGCTACTTTGACCTAATGGTTGAATATTTACGTTAGCTTTGCGGCGTTGATGCACAAGCTTAAACCGCTTCGTTTTAATTTTTGGAATAAGAATATTATTAAGCTTAACATTATGAACAGAGCATTACTCATAGCAAGCATGAGGCGTGTCGTAGGCTTTGGCGCGTACCTCCTGACGGCGGGTAGCGTCGCTTGGGGCAGCAGCCTGAAGGTAAACGAATCCTACCCCTCGCTCAACGCCTACGTTATGGCTGCTTCGCAGGAGCAGCTTTCGGGGCAAGCCTTTCAGCAGGACGCCCTGCTCACCTGCAAGGGCTACCAGTACACCGTTTACTATAACGGTACGCGCAACGTATGCATTGCCAGGCGTAAGCTGCCGCTGGGCGCGTGGCAGGAGGTGGCGCTGCCGTACCGCAACGCGAGAGACGATGCCCACAACGTCATCTCAATGGGCATTTGCAAGCGCGACGGCTCTATCCATCTTGCCTACGACCACCACAACGACGACCTCCACTACTCTCGCTCGCTGCTTGGCTCGGCCAACCAACCCGACAGCATGGCGTGGAGCGCCGAAAATTTTAGCGCCCACGCCAACATTATGGATACGCCGGTTATTGACGTTACCTATCCTCGCTTTATCAGCAAACCCGACGGAAACCTGCTCTTTGAGTGCCGCTACAAGCTCAGCGGCGACGGCGACAGCTACCTGCGCGAGTACGACGGCGATACCCACACGTGGAGCCTCGTAGGGCGCTACGTGCAGGGAATGGATGCAACGCCGGATGCCTGCGCCTACATCAACCGCATGGACTACGACCTGAACGGAAGGCTGCACGTGTCGTGGTGCTGGAGGGATGACTTCAACGGCATGTCCAACCACGACCTCTACTACGGCTACAGCGACGACCACGGCAGAACATGGAAGGACAAGAACGGCAGGCAGGTTGCCCAAACCGACTCCATTGGCCGGACAGACAGCAGGGCTGCGGGCGCTTGCATGAACCAAAGCAAGGCAACGCTCAAGCTCAAGGATATTCCGTACAACAAAGGCTACATCAACCAGGAATCGCAGGCTACCGACAGCCGCGGGCAGGTGCATATGCTCAACTCCTACATAGAGGGCAACGAAACCGACGCCAATTGGGCTTCGTCGAGAGCAAAGGCGGCGCTGCACCACCACTACGTTGACCAAAACGGGGCGCTGCACCATAACCTGATAAAGAACGGCGAGAGCAACGTCAATTCGTACTGCAGGGCGCAAATTGTGCTGGACGCTTTCGACAACGCCTACGTAATTGCCAACGGTGCCGAAATCTACACGGCAACGTCCGCCGCTGCCTACGAAGATTGGCGCCTGCTTACGGACCGGGACAAGGGGCGGTTTTGCTCCGAGCCGCAGGTGGACAGGACGCTGCTCAAGGAGGGAATTTTATCGTTTGTTTACCTTGGGAGGGACAAAAAAATCACCGTCATTGACTACCTCCTCGACAACCCGCACACGCCGGACGGGGTTGGGTTGAAGGTAGAATATTTTGCCGGCGAGAATTTTACCCTGCCTGTTGGCGCTGCCGCCGTTGGCGCGGTAAGCACGGCAGGGGCGCCCGGCGAAGCGAGGAGCATACGCTGGTCGGGCGCCTTTGAAACTTCCTTTGGAGAGGAATATACCCTGTACGTGCGCACGTCCGAAGCGCTTACGGTGGAGGTGGACGGAAAAACGGCGTTGCTTACTAAGCAAACGTCCGGCGTACAGGAGTATGCTTTTGGCGTTGCCGCCATAGCCTCGCACCGGCACAGCATCACCGTTGAGCTGCGCCGCGCAGCAAAGCAGCAGCAGCAGCAGGTGCCGGTATCCCTTTGGTGGTCGAGCAGCAGCGTAACGAAGGCCGAAACGCCGCTAAGCGCGCTCTACCCGCAGGCGGCATTTGAGGTGGCGAGCAACGCCCCGCTGCTGCCGCAAAAAAGGCAGCTGGATAGCCTCCTGCAAGGCGAAAAAGCAATTGGCGTACAAGAAGTTCTTCAGGTAGCGCCATTCGACCCGCAGGGCGATTACAGCGTGGAGGTAAGGGCGCAGCTGGCCTCCACCGGAGAGCGCAGCTTGACGCTCGAAGCGTACAGCCGCTCCGGAAAAGGCTACAGGGTAGCGTTGAGCGCATTGGCGTTGAGCTGGCTCAACGCCAACGCAGCGACGGATGCCGGCGAGGAGCTGCTCATCTCCGACAACAGCGTAGAGCAAACGTTTCGCTTGGCAGTAGAAGGGAGCAAGGTGTACATTTACCACGGGGAAAAGTACATTGCTACCCGTAACCTCATAGAGCTTGCCGATACTGCGGATGAGCAGGAGGGCTCTCCCTCGCTTGCTCCTGTTCCGCTCAGCTGGGCAGGCGCGGAGGGCGACAGCAACCTTGGCTTGGGAAGCCCGGACAGCTACGGCTGGGGAAATACCGTAAACCTGACCACATGGCAGCCCGCCAACAGCGGTAGCGGTGTTCGCTTTTTGGATGCCACCTCGTCCTCGTACTCGGCGCACACCTGCAACGGAAGCCCCTACGCCGGCCGCTTGATGACTATCCGCTGGGACGGCGCATACGGCTACTACAGCTTGCCTGTAACCCTTGAGGCAAGCGCCGCGTATGAATTTTCCATGCTCTACGAGTGGTGGAACAACGGAAATCCCGTGTCCATAACAACGGGTATTTCCACCACGAGGAGCGAGGTGGATATGCTTGCGGCCTCTTCATTTCCTGTACCCCACGAAAAAAATGTGCTGCAAAAGGCTGTTTTTACGTTTACCACCGCAGCTGCAGGCACGTACTACCTCCTGTTTTCTGCTACCGGCGGGGCAATGTACGGGATAGGGGAGCTGGCGCTGGCAAAAAAAAGCTACAAACCACACCTTACCCTGACGGGCGCTTGCGAGGGTACGGCGACGATAGCAACCGCAGCCGCAACGGAAGCGGTAGCGGGCAGAGTGAGCTACGTGGCGTACAGCAACGGCGCTTATGCTCCCGGCGGCGCTATTCAAGGAGCCGATACAGCCTCACAAGGTACTACCCCGCAGGATACTGCGCCGCAGCATCCTGGAAGCGAAACATACGCCGACGGTAATTCGGCAGACTTGGCCGCTACCGTTTTTATAGAGAACGAAACGCTTAGAATTGACAGCCCTTTTACCGAAAAGGTAGAGGTGTACTCTACGCTCGGAAGCAGGCTACGCCACAAAAAAAAGCAACCCGGCGTGGCGAGCATCAGCTTGGCCGGATTGCCGCCGCAAATTCTTGTTGTGAGAGGCGAAGCGGGATGGACGAGAAAAGTAGCAAAATTTTGAGTTGACCTGACGGCGCCGCGCTACAAACGTTTATACATTGTTTTAACGTATATTCACATGCTTTTTGGGGTAATGTTGATAACCGATTATTTTTTTTCCTACATTTGTCGCTGTTATGGATTCAATTAAAGTCCATTTACAGAGGCAATGAAAAAGTTACCGCACGAAAATATGTATAAATTATAAGTACCCTATAATGCAGCAATAGCGTTAGAGGAAGTGTTTAATTGTTTTATTAAAAAATCTAATATCATGGCAGGATACAGAGAAGAAATACAGCAAGATCTCTTTGAAAAAACAGGTGAGCGCAATGTAATGAATTTATCGTTCTCACGATTTGAGGATAAGAGCAAAATCGTTTTCGATGATGGCATTCGGGGAAGCATCAACTTAGCAAATGGGCGGATGAAAACGGAGGAGGAGGCTGCACAATTCATTGAGGAGGTTTCAAAGCTGAAATTACTGTAAGAATGTCGGAAATGCAAAGTTGCTTCGTTGATAGACTAAACGCTATCGTGGACTTGTACATACAAGTGAAAGAGGTTATAATTTTTCTTGAAAAGAATAATAAAGGTAGTTACTCTTTTGTTGGTCCGCACAATGAAATGCGTAATGCCTTTGACCATGTTATGAAAATGACCATGTGTATGGATGACGTTGTTGTGGTAGAAAGGCAGTATAACGGCGCAAAAGGGCACTTGCTAAGAGCTGGCTATGATGCGTATGAATTACTTTGTGGCAACCGTATCAGGTACATTTACGACATAATGAGTGAATTTCAAGCAAGTGATGTCAATAACGGTTTCCCTGAATACTACCAAAACGGCATCAGAGGAGGTATTGAACAAGTTCAAAAAGACATGGCAGAGTATAGAATGGAACATCCTGCTGCTGGAAGTTCTGAACATAGTATGGGAAAGCATACATTAGATGAATGGCATGAAGTTTCTGAAATTGAAAAGGTAGAGCAGCGATACAATCGCTACTTTGCCTCATTTAAGCAATTATCGGGTTATAGTAATGAATTGGACAAGCATATATCTGCTATTTCAGATTTTAAAGTTGAAAGAGTAAAAAAAGAAGAACACGAAAGAAAAAAAGAAGAAGAACGCGAAAGAGTAAAAAGCAGAAATACAATTATAGCAATAACCATAGCAGGTGCTACACTTATAGTTGGTATGGTGGGTGTTATAATAGCGTTTTTATCATGTAAATAAATGCTGCAACCATGGCGGCGAATGTAGGGGCGACCCTTGCGGTCGCCCTCGCTTTGGAAAATGACAGATTGAGGAAATAAAATAAGTAAAATATCTGTGAAACAGAGTAATACGTTTAATGTTCGCTACGCGAAAGTTCCCATAAGAAGCGTACCCAAGCAACAAAAATATCAAAAATTACAATACTGAAATCATTTTTTCAAGTGCTTTTAACATTAGAGTGTCATACCTTTGGTGCCGTAATTGTACTTTTACAGTAGTTGCCGTTTTATTTTGTAAAATTTCATAAGGCAATAGAGTGTCTGCTTAGCTTTGCGTAATATACATATTTAGTGATACATATTTAGTGATATACATTTAATTTGCTGTGCGATGTCACATCTCTTCAACATACTTAATTTTGAGCAGCCGCTTCCCTGCAATTGGGTAGCTACAGGCTTGACTGTTGGCGAGCACGACACACACACACACACACACACACACACACACACACACACACACACACACACACACACACACACACACACACACAC
>JAISAC010000143.1 GCA_031266935.1 Prevotellaceae bacterium | reverse complement strand
GTGTGTGTGTGTGTGTGTGTGTGTGTGTGTGTGTGTGTGTGTGTGTGTGTGTGTGTGTGTGTGTGTGTGTGTGTGTGTGTGTGTGTGTGTGTGCTTATAGAAATTCTGAATTTTGCATTCTGAATTTTGCATTCTGAGCTGGCCTTCCGGAATGCTAATAAATGCCCCGAATTTTGGATTAAAATTCTCAGCAATAGATTCTTAGGCAAGCATGGAGCAAGCTCGTTGCCGGCCAAATGTGTGCGGGCACCACCCGCTTCCGGGCGGTCGTTCCCGCGCAGGCAAAAACCGGAGCGAAGCGAAGGGCTGCGGGAAGCTAACCCCACCGCCGGAAAGCGGGTACAAGCTACGTCCGGGGAGCTGTTCGTAACTCCCAATTCATAATTTTTAATTACGGCAATATGTAGAATAGCTTGCATCATAGCAATGAAATCAGCAAACAGATGCTTTCAGCATTTAAATAACTTATCAACAATACACGCAACGTAAACGCCACAAAAGTACATATTTTTTTCAATCCCCAAAGCCATCGGTGCGTTAAATAGTGCTAATTTCACAATAAATTGTTGCGTGGAGGCGTTGAAAATGAGGTAATGAGGCTTGGATATATTATGTAACTATGTGTTACTGAGGTAGTTTTGTAAAAAAAATAGGTAAAACCGAGCGTAGCGAGTTCACGAACACTTTAAAATAAACACAAGTGAGTAAGGGATGAGAAATAAATAAAATATAACAGATATAAAAGTGTCGTCCCTGCGGGACTTGACGGGAGTAACACTCGCTTGCCCGTATGCTGCAAAACCCCGCAGGGGTGACACTCTATTAACCGTATGCTTTAGCATACGGCTAGGCGAGCATCCGCGTGTCTCTGCAAACCCCGCAGGGGTGACACTTTATTAACCGTATGCTTTAGCATACGGTTAGGCGAGCATCCGCGTGTCTCTGCAAACCCCGCAGGGGTGACACTTTATCAACCGTTATATCTTGTTTATTCGTCATTACTAAATGAGGTTTCCAGCCGCCCCACATTCTATCCGTATCCTAAACTACCGAGCTGCAAGGGGTGCATTTCAAATTGTCGCTTTAAAGGGATTATTCGCTCGGTAGCGAACACGAATGGCGTCCCTCTTTGGCATCCCTACGGGATGCCGACAACCACCAAAACGTTGCCTTTCTACCGAGCGATTCATTCCTACAGAATGAGCAAAAGCCGCAATGATTAATACACCCAGCTGCAAGCTATTTTCGTAGCACCTCAAAAAAGCCTTAGCCTTTCTCGCCTGTCCAGCGCAAGCCTCCGGCTTTTTCCTTAATCTTGCCGTTGTCGAGCAGCCATCGCACCACCTTGAGCATCTTTTCGGCCTTTTTGGGGAGCGTATCTATCAAATTTTCGAAGCTTAGCGGCTGTTCGTTCAGCTGCTTTTTGATGTGCGCCAGCAGCTCGTCAAATTCGTACTTGCTCATGTCGAGCTCATTGCGCTCAAGGCATACGTCGCACTGCCCGCAGCGGTAGCTGTCGGTTTCGCCAAAGTAGGCCAGCAGCTGCTGGCTGCGGCACTTTGCGCTGCTCGCGGCGTAGGCCAGCATGTGCTCGGTGCGCCGGATGTAGCGCGCTTTCCGGTCGGCGTAGTTTTCCTTGGTAATCCGCAGGTTCTTATCGTCAAGCCGGTCCTCCGTATAAATAATCAGGGGCGTTTTTTTGCGCGGGATGTACGACAGGATTTTCATTTGATCGAGCTTGCGTATGGCGGTGTACACGTCGTTGGGCGTGAGGTTAATGGCGTGGGCAATGTAGGCCTCGTCTATCGGGCTGTACTGCGAGAACATCCCGCTGTAAGCGCGCAGCAGCGCCTTTATCACTAAGTCGAGCGAGGGGTTGGCCACCTGCACCTTGTAGAGCTCGTCGCGGTCAACCACAAACATGATGCGCGAGGGGTTGTTGACTTCGTCGGTGAGCTCCACGTACCCGTCGCGCTGCAAGAACTGCAGGGCGCTGTACGCCGTGAGCGAGTGTATTTTGTAGGCCATGCAGAAGTCGCGCATGTTGAAGTCGTGCACCGTGTCGCGCCCTGTTCCGGTGGGGATTTGCAGGTAGCTGCCCAGCGCGTGGTACACGCGCCGTATTTCCTCTATTGGCGGAAAGGCAACGGCGTACCGCTTGTCCATCGACACCTTGTCCATGTTGTTGTACAGCAGGACGGCGAAGGCTTTTTTTTCGTCGCGCCCGGCGCGCCCCGCCTCCTGGTAGTAGGCTTCGAGCGAATCGGGCAGCTCCATGTGCGCCACCCAGCGCACGTCGGCCTTGTCAATGCCCATGCCGAATGCGTTGGTTGCCACCATGATGTGCGTTGCGCCGCTTTTCCACTGGTCTTGCTTGCTGCTGCGCTCCTCGTTGCCCATGCCCCCGTGGTAGGAGTCGGCCGAGAAGCCGTTTTCGCGCAGAAAGGTCGCCACCTCCGCCGTAGCTCCGCGCGTGCGCACGTACACCACCGCCGTGCCGGGAACGGCCGCGGCAATCTTGAGCAGCTCCTTGCGCTTATCCTCGGTTTGGCGCACCACGTACACCAGATTTTTTCGCTCAAAGCTTTTTTTAAGGAGATTTTTTTCGCGAAAGCGGAGGCGCTCCATGATGTCCTGCGCCACCTCCGGCGTGGCGGTGGCGGTGAGCGCCAGCACCGGCGCGTTGGGAACAATATCGCGCAGGTCTGCAATTTTCAGGTACGACGGGCGAAAATCGTAGCCCCACTGCGAGATGCAGTGCGACTCGTCGATGGCGATAAGGTTTACGTTCATGTGCTGCACGAGCGCCCGGAAAACGTCCGTGCTCAGGCGCTCCGGCGACAGGTACAGGAACTTGCACTCGCCGTACAGGCAGGCGTCGAGCGCAATTTTAATCTCGCGGCTTGTCATTCCGGAGTATATAGCCCGCGCTTTGATGCCTTTCTTATGCAAATTCTCCACCTGGTCTTTCATGAGCGCAATGAGCGGCGTAACCACCAAGCAAATGCCCTCCTTTGCCAGCGCGGGCACCTGAAAGCACACCGATTTTCCGCCGCCCGTGGGCATGAGCGCCAGCGTGTCGCGCCCCTCATACGCTGCCTGCACTACCTCCTCCTGCAGCGTACGAAATGAGCGGTATCCCCAGTACTGAAACAGTATTTTTGAGAAATCAACCATGCGCAAAGATAAAGCTTATTTGCGAATTACGATAAACAGACGCTACTGCTTTTGCTCCAGCTGGGAAATGCGCTCTAACAATTTTGCCATCTCTTCGGCATGGGCTTTGCGCTCAGCGGCAAGGGCTTCGTCCTTTTCGGCAAGGGCTTCGTCCTTTTCAGCATGGGCTTTGCGCTCAGCGGCAAGGGCTTCGTCCTTTTCGACAAGGGCTTTTCCCTGCTCCAAAATGGTGGTACGCTGAGCTTTGTACTTTTTTCCAAGATACGCTTCAATCGTTCG
>JAISAC010000137.1 GCA_031266935.1 Prevotellaceae bacterium | reverse complement strand
GGCTCTACGGGATTTTTGTTAGACGACAAATTGATTTCTACCAACATCTTGTGCCTAACGGCACAAAAATAGAACGAAAATATTTTTATGCGAATATCACATTTTTGACACCCCACCCGCAGGGACGCCCCCCGTATGCTAAAGCATACGGATAATAGCGTGTCACCCCTGCGGGGTTTGGTGCAAGCGGAGTCCCGCAGGGACGACACTTTATTAACCGTATGCTTTAGCATACGGAGCGGAGATGCACGGATGCTCGCTTGTCCGGGCAGTCCTGTAGGGACGACAACTTTATTAACTGTTATATCTTGTTTATTCATCATTCCTTAGCAGGATATGCTGCATGCTTACTTCGGTTTCCCGCAAGGCGCGTTCAAGGCAATTCAGAAACCAAACGAGCCACTCCGTAATATCGCTGCTGTGCTGCGATTTTTTGAGAACTTCGTAGTATGCGTTCCGCTCGGCAAGAATTTGCTTTGACAAGCTGTAAAACCGCTCCGCAGCATTTTCGCTGCGGGCAAGTAGCATATCGGAAATTGCTCGAGCAATCCGTCCGTTACCGTCGTCAAATGGGTGGATAATGATAAACCAAAAATGTGCAATAGCCGATTTCAGTACGCTGTCAGTGGCTACTTTATTGTCGTTTACCCAAAAAAGGAGCTTATCCATTTCGGCTTTCACGTCTCTTGCGGCAACGGCTTCGTAGTGTACTTTTTCCTTTCCCATTGCGCCCGAAGCTACCTGCATTTCTTCGCTACGATATTGTGCAACCTCAATTTTGTGCATGCCGCTGTAGCCTGTCGGGAAAAGCGCTGCGTGCCAGCCAAATAATCGTTCTTCTGTAAATGGTTTTTGATAATTCTGCGTAGCGTCAAGCGTCATCTCCACCACGCCTTCCACGCTGCGAGACGAAGGTACAAGACCTGCTGTGTTTATTCCCAAACGCCGGGCAATAGACGGATCGCACTTGCTCGTAGTTCAGCTTCTCGCCTTCAATTTCCGACGATTTAAGTACGTATAGCGTAAGCATTTCAAGGTTTTTTTCCTCTTTCGATGAAAAGCCGAGCGCATGAATTTGTCCTAAAATTTTACCCTGCAAAAGGCGAACTTCGCCTAATGCCGCGCTCACCGCTGCATTTTGCCAGCTAAAATCAGTCCACTTTTCGTATTGATAAATGTATTTGGGCATATTAAAAATAATTTTGCGGTAAAAGTACAGAATATTTCCCGCATTTTTGCGGCGAATTCGTATTGATTTTTAAAGTGTTCGTGAACTCGCTACGCTCGGTTTTACCTAATTTATCTAACAAACAACCTCAGTAGCACATAGTTACATAATATATCCAAACCTCATTACCTCATTTTTTTCGTACCCATTTCATCGTTGTAATGAGGTTGTTGATATGCGTATTAATTCATTGCTACTGAGGTTGTTTTGTTAGATAAATTAGGTAAAAAATGAGGTTTCAAACTGTCGCGGAAATGATGGTGGGAGGGAGGAGGGAAAGACTCAAAATGAAATTTTCATAGCACCTCAAAAAAAGATTTAGCCGATTATATGCAAATTTGTATATGAAAAATATTTTTTCGCTTTTCTGTTGTTTTCAAATGGCTCGGCGCAAAAATACTATTTGTAAAACCAAAATTATCAATACCTTTGCAAAAACCATCTTTGCTCGGCGTAGGCGTATGGCCTGAAGTAGCCTCCGCGTCAGAATAAGCAGATGAATTATTACACCTTAAAATCACCCGTAAATGAAACGTATCCTATTGAGCGCTACATTCCTGTGCGCAGGCGTAGCGGCAGCCTTTGCTCAGCTGCCGCCTGCTTTTGACGGCAGCCGCACGGCGGTGGCCGAGGCCGACCCGCTGAGCCGAACTTACATTGCGCCTCAGCGCATCGTATGGATGTCCGGCGACGGCGTCCGCGTGAAGAACCCGGAGGCGCTGCTGAAGGCAGGCAACGGGCAGGCCGCCATGGCGCGCGGCATCGAATACTGCACCCTGCGCAGCACCGAAACCGAGAAGGCGGCCATCATCCTCGACTACGGCCGCGAGCTGCACGGCGGATTGCAGCTCGTAATGGGCTTCGGCAGCGACCGCCGTCCTTCGCTGGTGCGCATCCGCTTTGGCGAATCCATTGGCGAGGCCAATAGCCAAACCCTGAACACCGAGTGGAAAGTCGGCTTCGCTACCGACGACCACGCCAAGCGCGACGTTACCCTCGAAATCCCCCGCGACGGCGCTATCGAAATCGGCAACACCGGCTTCCGCTTCGTGCGCATCGACCTGCTCGAAAACAACCGCACCATTGCCATCAAGGAGGCCCGCGCTATTCTCCGCTTCCGCGATATTCCCTACGTCGGCTCCTTCCGCAGCAGCGACAAGCGGCTCGACAGCATCTGGATGACGGCCGCCTACACCGTCCACCTCAACATGCAGGAATACCTCTGGGACGGCATCAAGCGCGACCGCCTCATCTGGCTTGGCGACATGCACCCCGAGGTGATGAGCATCAGCCGCGTTTTCGGCGCCAACCCTATCGTCCCGCAAAGCCTCGACATGGCCTGCAGCCAGTATCCTCTCCCCTCGTGGCTGAACGGCATGAGCGCCTACTCCATGTGGTACCTCATCATCCACAAGGAATGGTATTATCATCACGGCGACCTCGCGTTTCTCCGCAGCCACCGCCGCTACATTGAGGAGCTTGTGGCGCTGATGGCAAGTAAGGTTGAAGAGAACGGCGACGAAACTTTCGGTCGCAAGTTCCTTGACTGGCCGTCAACGCCGAACCAGCAGGGCGTCGAAGCCGGATACCGTGCGCTGCTCGTCTGGGCGCTAAAGGAGGCTGTTGAGCTGTGCCGCATCCTCGAGCTGCCCGCTTCTGCCGAGCTATGCAGGGAAAGCATTGCGCGCATCAGCCGGCAGCTGAAGGAGCCTAACGGCCTTAAGCAGGCCGCCGCGCTGATGGCCATTGCCGGGTTGATGGATGCCGGGAAGGCGTGTGACGAATATGTTTCGGTTGGCGGCGCCAAAGGTTTTTCTACCTTCTACGGATACTACATGCTCGAAGCGCAGGCGCTGGCCGGACAGCATCAGGAGGCGATGGACGTCATCCGCCGCTACTGGGGCGGCATGCTCGACATGGGGGCAACAACCTTCTGGGAGGACTTTAACCTCGACTGGACGGCAAACGCAGCGCGCCTCGACGAGTGGCCGGTAGAAGGAAAAAAGGATATACACGGCGATTTTGGCGACTACTGCTACCCGGGCTACCGCCACAGCCTTTGCCACGGCTGGTCGTCGGGGCCGGCGGCGTGGCTGTCGGAGCACGTGCTGGGCGTCCGTATCGTCGAGCCCGGATGCAAAACCGTTCGCATTGAGCCGCACCTGGGGGACCTCGAGTGGGTCGAGGGTGCCTTCCCAACGCCCTACGGCGCTATCAAAATCAGCCACCGGAAGCGTCCCGACGGGAAAATTGACACGCAGGTGAACGCCCCCAAACAAGTAAAAGTAATTCGCCAGCTATAAATATTAATGAAAATTGCGCTATCTTTACAGGAAAAAACAGCATAAATATTTTCCAAGCTATGACTTCAAACCTTCAGCTTTACAACACGCTTTCGCGTAAGAAAGAAAATTTTGCGCCCCTCAACGCCCCCCACGTGGGCATGTACGTGTGCGGCCCTACGGTGTACGGCGACCCGCACCTGGGGCATGCGCGCCCGGCCATTACGTTTGATTTACTGTTTCGCTACCTCGCTTACCTGGGGTACAAGGTGCGGTACGTGCGCAACATTACCGACGTGGGGCACCTTGAGAACGACGCTGACGCCGGCGAGGACAAGATTGCCAAAAAAGCGCGGCTGGAGCAGCTCGAACCTATGGAGGTAGCCCAGCGCTACGCCAACCGCTACCGCAGCGCCATGCAGCAGCTCAACGTGCTTCCGCCAAGCATTGAGCCTCACGCCAGCGGGCACATCATGGAGCAGATAGCGCTGGTGGAGGAAATCCTGAAGCGCGGTTTTGCCTACGAGGTAGGCGGGTCGGTGTACTTTGACGTTGAGGCGTACAGCAAAAAGCATACCTACGGCAAGCTCTCGGGGCGTGTGCTCGACGATTTGATGGCCAACACGCGCAGCCTCGACGGGCAGGACGACAAGCGCAACCCCTTTGACTTTGCGCTGTGGAAGAAAGCAGCGCCGGAGCATATCATGCGCTGGAAATCTCCCTGGGGCGTTGGGTTTCCGGGGTGGCACTTGGAGTGCTCGGCAATGAGCACAAAGTATCTTGGCGAAACGTTTGACATCCACGGTGGCGGTTTGGACCTGATGTTTCCGCACCACGAGTGCGAAATTGCGCAGAGCGTTGCCGCCTGCGGGCACGACGCGGCGCGCATGTGGGTGCACAACAACATGATTACCATCAACGGGCAAAAAATGGGCAAGGCGCTGGGCAACTTTATCACGCTGGAGGAGCTCTTTACCGGTAGCCATCGGCTGCTGGCGCAGGCGTACAGCCCCATGACCATTCGGTTTTTCATTCTGCAGGCGCACTACCGCAGCACGCTCGACTTTAGCAACGAGGCGCTGCAGGCGGCCGAAAAGGGGTTGCAGCGCCTGCTTGCCGCCAAAAAAACGCTCGCGCAGCTCAAGCCTTCGGACAAATCTACCCTGGACGTCTCCCGCTTGCTTGCCGGCTGCCGCGCCGCCCTCGACGACGACCTGAACACAGCGCTGGTGCTGGCATCGCTTATGGAGTGGGTGAAAAATATAAACTCGGTAAAGGCCGGTGCAGAAGCCCTCACCGACGCCGACGTAGAGCAGCTGCGCAAGGATTTTGACCTGGTTACCTCCGATATACTTGGCGTAAAAGACGACTCGCTGGCCGGAGAGGGCAAAAAAGACCTTTCGGCAGGCTTGATAGGCCTACTGCTCAACCTGCGCTTGCAGGCAAAGGCAAGTAAAGATTTTTCTACCTCCGATAAAATCCGTAATGAGCTTGCTGATCTGGGAGTTACCGTAAAGGATACCAAAGACGGATTTGAGTGGAGCATTGCCTGAAAAAATTTTTTTTCTGAAAAAATTTGCAGGTTCAAATTATTTGCCTATCTTTGTATCGAAATCAAAATTGTAATGATTACAAATTTGTAATGAAAAACCAACATGAGGTTATCGCAAAATTAGAGCAGTTTGGCGTAAAGCCATCGCTACAGCGCATAGCCATTATGGACTACCTGATGAATAACCTCGTGCACCCAACGGTAGATACCGTATTCAGCAGCTTGTCGGCTTCTATTCCGACGTTGTCCAAAACAACCGTGTACAGCACGCTCAAGCTGCTTGCGCAGCAGGGTGCTGTTCTTGAGCTCAACATTGATGACAAAAATGTTCGCTACGACGCTAACATCTCTCGCCACGCTCACTTTCGGTGCAAATTTTGCGGGAGCGTGCACGACTTGCCCCTTGCCAGCCTCGATGCAGTGGCGGTAGAAACCGCAGGCAAGTTTGTGATAACCGAGAGCCAGCTGTACTGCAAAGGCTACTGCGACAGCTGCAAGGACAAGGCCGAAAGCGTAGCGCGCAGCGCGTAAATTATTGGAACAAAAAAAACGAGCATGTTCGTTTAATTATAAAACAACAACTATGGATGAGCGTTTACATGCAGACCACATCCTGATACATTTATTTTTTTTTAGCTATGAAGAAGAAATGGATTTGTACCGTGTGCGGATACGTACACGAAGGGGACGAAGCTCCCGAGCGCTGCCCGCAATGCAAGCAACCCAAGGATAAGTTTAAAGAGCTGGTGGAGACAGAAGGCGCGCTGACGTTTGCCGACGAGCACGTAATAGGCGTAGCCAAGGGCGTTGACCCTGTGGTGCTGGAAGGCCTGAAGGCGCACTTCATGGGAGAATCAACGGAGGTTGGCATGTACCTTGCCATGAGCCGTCAGGCCGACCGCGAAGGATACCCCGAAGTTGCAGAGGCCTTCAAGCGCTATGCGTGGGAAGAGGCAGAGCACGCCTCCAAATTTGCTGAGCTGCTGGGCGAGGTCGTTTGGGATACCAAGACCAACCTCAAAAAGCGCATGGAGGCAGAAGTCGGCGCGTGCGAAGATAAGAAGCGCATTGCTACGCTTGCCAAGCAGCTCAACCTCGACGCTATCCACGATACGGTGCACGAAATGTGCAAGGACGAGGCGCGCCACGGCAAGGGATTTGAAGGGCTGTATAACCGCTACTTCAAAAAGTAGGCAAAGCCTACAGAATGGCGAAAAACAAAAGAGAGAGAGGTTTTCCGGTTCAAGGAAGGCCTCTCTTTTTTTGTACGCGCCCGTTAGCTGCAGAAGCAGCGTCGTCAGCTTCCTCTGTGAAACTCCACGTACTGCGGGGTTGTGGGCACGTAGCTTTCGTCGTCCCACAGCGGGCTGGTGAGCATCAGGTCGGCGCTGTAGCGGTTGCAGGCAATCGGGACGTTGTGTATCCGGCACTGGCGGAGCAGCATCATGATGTCTGCCTCGTGGGGCTGGGCGTTCAGGTCGTCAATCAGGAAGATGGCGAGGTCTATCTTTTTGCGCACCACCAGAGCGGCAATTTCGGCGTCGCCGCCCAGCGGGCCGGAGTTCATGCAGGTAATATCGGCCCGTACTCCGCTCTTTCTGTACGCGCCCGCTATCAGCTTCCCTGTAGTTCCGGTGCATACAAGGCGGTGCTTGGAAAGAAAATCGTAGTTAAACACCGCCCACTCCACCATATCTGTCTTGCGGCGGTCGTGCGCTACCAGCGCTATCGTAAGAACCTTTTTCATACATTCAAAATTGTTCAAATTATTATTAGTTTATTTTGCTTCATTTCTGTTTCTCTACCCAATAGCATTTTAGGCTTCCAAGCTTAGTAAAGGGGTTCGTTTAAAGCAGCTCTTTTGGCTAATTCCAAAAGTGAAAAAATAATACACAAAAGTATGAAAAAAAAATTTATTTATCGGAGTTGACTTGTCAAAAAGTAAAAGAGATTTTTTTGCGATGGACGCTGCTTGCCGCGCTGCCATCGGTAGCAAGCAGCGTCCGGAAAAAATAAGGTAATGCAGAACCGCCATTGGCAGGTATAGGCGGGCAAGGTTAAGAATAGTAAGCAAGGTGAAATTTTTTTTGACCAAACGTTACGCATTGAAATTTTTTGCTTACATTTGCCGCATCAATATAATCAGCCAACTTACAGTATGTACTTTGCGATGCCTCAATATGATTTACCTTGCCGTGTGCAAAATGATTTGGTAATGCCGGATTGTTTTGCTATGCGCGTACACACACACACACACACACACACACACACACACACACACACACACACACACACACACACACACACACACACACACACACACACACACACACACACACACACAC
>JAISAC010000134.1 GCA_031266935.1 Prevotellaceae bacterium | reverse complement strand
GTGTGTGTGTGTGTGTGTGTGTGTGTGTGTGTGTGTGTGTGTGTGTGTGTGTGTGTGTGTGTGTGTGTGTGTGTGTGTGTGTGTGTGTGTGTGTGTGTGTGTGTGTGTGTGTGTGTAAGCAGGCTTGCCTGCGAAAAAGTTCATCACATGCTTAACCAAAAAAGTTGACTGGCAAAAAACGATATTCATCAAAAAAAATTTTTTAAAGTAACAAAATTGCAACTATACCCTGCGGTAGATTTTCCGACTGCAAAGATATGCACAAGCCAAAGCCGCCGCAATCCTTATTTGTAGGTATTTTTTGCATGTTCCCAACGAAAAACAGTACCCATTTGTAGGTATTTTGGGTGGTATGACAAGTTAACCCGCTCTTGTCAATTTTAAAAAGCGCGGACAGGCTAAGCGTAGCGCCGACGATTCAAAAATTTACATAACCTTAGGCTGCTTGTAGCAAAATTGCAGCTACCCTTTAACATAGCAGGCCTACTTTTGCTCTCGAAATTCTTAGAAAAGAAAAAGCAAAAAAATGAAGCCTGTTTTCCTGTTATATTTTATACCTGCCGCTGCTGCGCTGCTCTCTGCCGGCGCGTCGAGGGCGGCGCTGGTCAAGGGTGTTGTGAAGGACGCCGAAACGGACGAAGAGCTGGTTGGCGTTACGGTTGCGCTCAAGGACGAGCCGGCGCGGGGCGCGGTGAGCGGGCTAAACGGCAGCTTTGCCATCAGCACGGCGGCAAGCTCCGGCGCGCTGGTGTGCCGCTACCTTGGGTACACGCCCAAGGAGGTGGCGTTTGGCAAGCCCGACGCGGCGCTCACCATTCGCCTCGAGCCGGTGCAGCGCATGATGGACGAGGTGGTGGTGTACGGCAGCGCTGTCGGCAACACGGAAGCCGGCGCGCGCAACGCCGAGCGAATATCGGCAGGCGTGATGAACGTGGTAAGCGCAAAGGCTATCGAGCTCTCGCCCGACGTTACGGCTGCCAACGTGGTGCAGCGCGTATCGGGGGTTACCGTTGAGCGCAGCAGCAGCGGCGACGGGCAGTACGCCATTCTGCGAGGCATGGACAAGCGCTACAGCTACACGCTGGTCAACGGCGTGAAGGCGCCAAGCCCCGACAACAAGCACCGCTTTGTCCCCTTGGATATATTTCCGTCGGAGCTGCTTGACCGCTTGGAGGTAACCAAATCGCTCACCGCCGACATGGAGGGCGACGCCGTGGGAGGCGTCGTTAACCTCGTCATGAAGGACGCCCCCGCGCAGCGCAGCCTGCAAATCAACCTCTCCACCGGCTACAACGCTCTGTTCCTTGCCCGCAGCTTTTACTCCTTCGACGCGGGGGCTGCCGCCAAGGCTTCGCCCTACGAAGTTTACGGGGAGGGTTACTCCGCCAAAGCCCGCGACTTTTCGAGCAGCCTCGTCCGCCTCGGCGCGGGGAGCGCGCCGCCCACCCTGCTCGGCGGCTTTTCCTACGGCGACCGGCTGCTCGGCGGGCGCCTCGGCCTGATGCTGGCGGGCAGCTACCAGCGCACCTACCGGGGCAGCAACAGCGTTTACTTCGGCTCATCGACCGCCACCAGCGACGCCTCCAACCTGCCGGTGCTCACCGACAAGAACGACCGCACCTACTCCGAGCAGCACACCCGCTACGGGCTGCACGCCAAGCTGGACTACCGCCTTGCCCCGCAGCACAAGCTGATGTGGTACAACGCCTACATGGACTTCGGCGAGGCGCAGGTGAGGGATAACCGCAAGACGGATTTGAGCGTTGGCTACAACCCCTCGCAGGGCGACTACAACCTGACCTATGATACGCGCTTCCGCCTCAACCGGCAGCGCATGGTGAGCAGCATGCTCAAAGGCGTTCACCGGTTTGGGGCGGAAGCTGGAGGGGGAAATCTCGCGCCCCTGCGAATCGAATGGTCGGCGGTGTACTCCAAGGCGTTCAACGAAACCCCCGACAATACCTCCATGTACACCCAATCCACCGTCCGGAGCGGGATGGAGAATCTTACCTCGGTGGTAACGCTCGGAGGCGCCGACCGCCGCTGGGAGCGCAACGCCGACGAGGACATGGCGGGATACCTCAACCTTGCCTACACCTTTGCGGCGGAGGCGCAGGGCGGCATGGAGGCGGAGCTGTCGGCCGGAGCGCTCTACCGCGACAAGCAGCGCACCAACTTTTTCAACCAGTACGACTTTAGACCCTACGACGAGGGCAAGCCCGAAGGCGACCGCAGCAACCTCATCAAGGGGGTTGACTGGAGCGACTACAGCGAAATCAAGCTGATGGTCTTCACGCCCCACGGCGCGGTGGGAAATCCCCTCAACTACGACGCCTCTGAGCGCATTACGGCGGGCTACGGGCAGGCAAAGGTAACCGTCGGCAAATTTCGCCTCACCACCGGCCTGCGGGTGGAGGCAACCAACCAGGGCTACAACCTCAAGTACGCCATTGCCGGCGTGCCCAACGTCGGCAGCCAAGTCTATGCCGACTACCTGCCCGACGTGCACCTGAAGTACTCGCCCACGGCGAGCAGCAACCTCCGCGCCTCGTACTACAAGTCCATCAACCGCCCGGGCTTTTTTGAGATAGTGCCCTACCGCATCCTCGACGAGGACTTCACAGAGGCGGGCAACCCCGACCTGAAGCATACCGTTGCGCACAACGTGGACGTGCGCTACGAGCGTTTCCCCCGACCATCGGAGCAGCTCATGGTGGGGCTGTTCTACAAAAGGATCGAAAATCCCATTGAGTACGGAATGTTGGTGCAGGGACAGGGCATCTTCTACACGCCTACTAACTTCGGCAACGCCACCAACTTCGGGCTGGAGGTGGACGTAGCCAAGTACTTCTACCGCTTCGGCGTCAAGGCAAGCTACACCTTCACGCAGTCGCAGATTACGACCACCAAGCTGCTCAGCTACGACAACCCCGACCCGGCAGCTACCGACAAGATACTCGTGAAAAACGTGGAGCAAACCCGTCCGCTCAACGGGCAGGCGCGGCATGCGGCAAACCTCACGCTGCTCTACAAAGGGGCGCAAAGCGGATGGGACGCCCAGCTGGCCCTCTCCTACACGAGCGACCGCCTCTACGCCGTATCGCGCTACTTGGACAACGACATTTGGCAGGGAGGATACCTCCAGCTCGACGCCGCGGCGGAGAAGAAGCTCAAAGCCGGCATAAGCCTCTTCGCCAAAGCTGCCAACCTGCTCAACGCTCCAATGACGCTCTACCTCAAAAAGCGCAACGTCGCTAACGAAGAGATGCTGCATGCAGCCTCCCTGCTGCCGAGCTACCGCGGCGGAACAACCGTGCGCCGCGACCGCTACGGCCAAAGCTTGCAGATAGGGGCAAGGTACAGGTTTTGACAATTAATAATTAATAATTAACAATTAATAATTAAGTAATGACGAATAAACAAGATATAACAGTTAATAAAGTGTCGTCCCTGCGGGACTTGACGGGAGTGACACTCGCTTGCCCGCATGCTGCAAACCCCGCAGGGGTGACACTTTATTAACCGTATGCTTTAGCATACGGATGGGCGAGTAGGCGGGCATTTGGCACACGGACAAACAACAACAACAACAATTATTCACCAACAAAAACAACAAAAAACAAAAATGAAAACAAAAATGAGAACAACAACTTTGCTATCTTTTGCGCTGCCGGCGGCCATGCTGCTTGCGGCATGTACAGACGAAAGTGAGGACCTCTCCGTGAAGGGCGTGAGCCTTTCGGAAACCTCGCTCACCCTCAAGCCGGAGGAGAAGAAAACGCTCACGGTTACCTTCTTCCCCGGCAACGCTGCCAACCGGAACGTAAGCTGGAGCAGCTCCAACGCCGAAGTCGCCGCTGTTGAAAGCGGCGAGGTTACCGCCGTGAAGCCGGGCAGCGCCGTCATCACCGTCACCGCAGAGGACGGCGGGGAAGAAGCCTCCTGCTCCGTCACCGTTTCGCTCAGCGACCCCGTGAACGTATCCGGCAGCGTGGAGGGCACGTGGAAGAAGTACTCCATCATCAACGTAACGGGGCACATCAACGTGCCGCAGGGCAAGACGCTCACCGTAGAGGAGGGCGTGGAAGTGGTTGTCGGCACGAACGGGCAGGACGAAAATACGACGAAGATAGAGATCATCGTCAACGGCAACCTCTACTGCTACGGCACGGAAGAGGCGCCCGTAACCTTTACCGTGCCGGCGGCAGAGCGCACCGCCGCCAACGCATTTGCCCGCCTCTGGGGCGGCATCATCGGGAGCGTAACGTGCAGCGAAATTGTCCTTGAGCATGCGCTGGTGGAATATACCGGCGCCGTCACCACCGCCACCTCGCCCTCGGTAACGGCGGGGCTGTTCAAGGCGGGCGGCGGAGAGGGTATGGTGGCGTTCAACACCAACAACCCCGCAGGCAGGTACGTCATTGTCAACTCCACGTTTCGCTACACGGGCGAGGACGCCATCTACGTGCAGGGCGGGAGCTGCATCTTTGCCCACAATCTGTTTTACGCCTGCGGCACGGCGGGCGGCGAGGCCATCAACGTGAAGGCCGGCTGCAAGGTTGACGCCACCCGCAACCTGATGTACAGCCCCAACACCAACGCCTTTAAGCTCTCCAACTCCGGAGCGGGGGGCGAGCGCTATCAGGCGCAAATCAACGCCTACAACAACACCATTGTCAACGCCGGGTGGCGGCGCGACCCCAACGAGCCTAAGGGCGGATCGGTGTGGGCGGAGAAAGGCTGCTTGGTGAACGTTTACAACAACCTTATTGTAAATTGCATGTTCGGCGCAAAGGCGCCACAGTTTGCCGTAAGCGCCAGCGCCGGACCCGACCTGAACAGCCACATCGACTACAACTTCTACGCCTCGGGGACAGCGCAGAGCGCCGTTGCCCAGCACGTTGCCAACGGCACCACCACGGCGTTCGACGGCTTCAAGCCCGGCGTAGCGGACGTGGTGTATGGCGCGCACGACGTGCGCGGCGAGGCGGCAGGCAGCAACGACCCGCTGTTCGTAAGCTTCCCCTTTGCCGGCAATCCCCTGCTGAGCTACAGCTACAGCAGCGCGTGGGATTTTCACCTTCAGGCAGGCTCTCCGGCGCTGAGCGGCGCCTACACCGGCTTCACGCCCTACTTCAGCGCAACAGGGGTTACCGTCAACGGAAAGGAGTACAAATCACCGGCGCCCGCTGTTTACTTCGGGGCGTTTGGGAATTAATTCTTAATTTTGAATTTTGAATTCCTGACGGCGCAAGCCAATTCAAAATTCAAAATTCAAAATTCAAAATTTCACCGTCAGGAAGGGTGTATTTCAAATTGTCGCTTTTGCTCATTCCGTAGGAATGAATCGCTCGGTAGAAAAGGCAATGTTCCGGTGGTTGCCAGCATCCCGTAGGGATGCATCCCTACGGGATGCCAAAGAGGGACGCCATTCGTGTTTTCTACCGAGCGAATAATCCCTACGGGATTATTTAAAGCGACAATTTGAAATGCACCCGTCAGGAATTCAAAAATTCAAAATTCAAAATTCAAAATTTCAACAACCATGAAGCAATTTTTTTTATCGTCAGCTGCCGTGCTGGGCGCGGCGCTGCTACTTACCTCGTGCGGGGATAAGCTCGGGGGTAAGCTTCCTGAAGTACCGAAGGAATCGGTCAACTTTATTGTGGCTAACGATTTGGGTCGCAACGGCTACTACGAGCAAAAGCCTGTTGCCCAAATCATGGGCTACGTTGCCGGCGAGCTGGACGTTGAGCTGATTGCCGCCGCCGGCGATGTTCACCACTTTGGCGGCGTGGCAAGCGTTAGCGACCCGCTGTGGATGACCAACTACGAGCTGGTGTACGACCACCCCGACCTGATGGTTGAGTGGAGCGCGATATGCGGCAACCACGAGTACCGGGGCAACACGCAGGCTGTGCTGGACTACAGCCGCGTTAGCCGCCGCTGGAGCGCCCCGGCCTACTACTACACCAAGGTTTTGACGGCAGACGACGGCACAACATGCCGCCTGCTATTCATCAACACCACGCCCCTGATAGGCAAGTACCGCGCCGATACCCTCACCTACCCCGACGCCTGCAAGCAGGACGCCGCCGTGCAGCTGCGGTGGATTGACTCTGTGCTGGAATACGCTACGGAAAAGTGGAAGATTGTTATCGGCCACCACCCTGTTTACGCCGAAACAAAGAAAGACGATACCGAGCGAGCCGACATGCAGGCTTGCCTCGCGCCTATTCTGGAGAAGCATAAGGTGGACGCTTACTTTTGCGGCCATATCCACAACTTTCAGCATATTCGTCCGGACGGTTCTGCGGTGAGCTACGTGGTGAACTCCGCCGGGTCGCTTGCCCGCTCGGTCAAGCCCTTGCCGGACACCAAATTTTGCAGCCCCGACCCGGGCTTCACCCTCTGCTCGGCAAGCGCCGACGCCTTCAGGTTCTTCTTCATCAACCACAGGGGCGAAACCATTTACAGCTACGCCATCTCCAAGTAGCGCACAGGCCGACCGCTGCATGAACAGCGCTACGCTACCGACACATCTGGCTGCCGGCAGTTTCTGCTGCTGCTGTGTTCTTTATCCCATAAAACAAAACAACCCTGCGCAAAGCTGCGCAGGGTTGCTTTGGTGGAGCGTATCGGAGTCGAACCGATGACCTCTTGCATGCCATGCAAGCGCTCTGGCCAGCTGAGCTAACACCCCATTATTATTCATACCAGAAATTTGAACGGCACAAAGGTAAAAAAAATATTTCAAAAAAATGCAGGATGCCAATGATAAAATTAGATGTATTTTCATCCGTAAATAATGTACGCCTTCCCTGCCAAATCTAATAATGCCTGCTTTATCTTGAATGACAGGCATTTGTCGCCGGCATCAACAGCGCCTCACAAAAAGAATTAGCCCATTTTTGCTTTGTGCATAAACCCCCACACACAGGGTAACGCTTGTGCACATTGCATACGAATAGCCCGAAGCACCCCAACTTGTAGCTGCTTTTCCTGATAATCAAAAATACATACTTCCGCTAAATCAAAGTAATAAGCTAAAAATCAATAATTTATACATTAATTTTGAAATTCAAAAGCAGTTTCTTCGCAAGAGGTGTATTTCAAATTGCAAAAAAAACCTTATTTTTGCGCTGGTAAATCTTGGCAGATATACTGTGCACGGGCTATTTTTGTGCTTTCTCCGTTGGGGGAACCATATCAATAGAAAAACGTGTATAGTTTTTCTATTATCTCCGCACAAAACCATGCCGTGCGAAGTATAAGAGCATTCAGAGCTAAGCAGATTTAGCCAAATGCTCAGCCGCCCCCGAACGCAAAAACTGTTTTTTTTTGTTGGAAAAAGTAATTATAGTAATCTAAATTTAAACATCTACATGAAGCTTCGTAGCGCCACCACCACCCAAGGCCGCCGAATGGCGGGAGCGCGCAGCCTGTGGCTCGCAAACGGCATGAAGCCGGAGCAAATGGGGCGCCCCATTATTGCCGTAGTCAACTCTTTCACGCAGCTGGTGCCCGGACACGCACACCTGCACAGCGCCGGACAGCGCGTAAAAGCCGAGATAGAAAAGCGCGGCTGCTTTGCCGCCGAGTTTAACACCATTGCCATAGACGATGGCATTGCCATGGGGCACAGCGGGATGCTCTACTCGCTACCCTCGCGCGACCTCATTGCCGACAGCGTGGAGTACATGTGCAACGCCCACTGCGTGGACGCTATGGTGTGCATCAGCAGCTGCGACAAGATTACGCCGGGTATGCTCATGGCCGCCATGCGCCTCAACATCCCCGCCATTTTTGTGTCGGGAGGCCCTATGGAGGCAGGCGTTGTTGGCGGCAAAAAATACGACCTGATAGACGTAATGGTGATGGGCGCCGACGACAGCGTGAGCGACGAGGCGCTGCAACAAATCGAAAGCAGCGCCTGCCCCTCGTGCGGGTCGTGCTCGGGCATGTTCACCGCCAACTCCATGAACTGCCTCAACGAGGCTATCGGGTTGGCGCTGCCCGGCAACGGCACCGTGCCGGCCACCCACGCCAACCGCCTGAAGCTGCTCGACAAAGCGGCGGCGCGCATTGTGGAGATGGCGCGCGAGTACTACGAGCGCGACAACGCCGGCGTGCTGCCCCGCTCCATTGCTACCCGCGACGCATTTCTCAACGCCATGACGCTGGACATCGCCATGGGCGGGTCGTCCAACACGGTGCTGCACCTCCTGGCCGTAGCGCAGGAGGCCGGCGTAGAGTTCTCCATGCAGGACATTGACGCGCTTTCGCGAAAAATTCCCGTGCTCTGCAAAGTTGCGCCCAACATCCGCGATTACCACATGGAGGACGTTAACCGCGCGGGGGGCGTGCTGGGCATCATGGCCGAGCTTGACCGCGCAGGGCTGGTGAACGCCTCCGCAGCCCGCGCCGACGGGCTTACGCTCAAGCAGGCAATCGAAAAGTACGACGTTATGAACCCCAACGTAGCTCAAGAGGCGACGGAGCTGTACCTGAGCGCACCCGGCGGCGGCAAGCAAAATCTGGTGATGGGGTCGCAAAGCGCCGCCTACCGCGAGCTGGACAAAAACAGGGAGAGCGGCTGCATCCGCAGCGTACAGCGCTGCTACAGCAAGGAGGGCGGGCTGGCGGTGCTGTTTGGCAACATTGCTGTTAATGGCTGCATCGTAAAAACGGCAGGGGTCTGCGAAAAGTTTCTGTCCGCCTTTGTCGTCTGCAGGGCCAAGATTTTTGAATCGCAGGAGGAGGCATGCGACGCTATCCTCGGCGGACAGGTGCAGGCGGGCGACGGGGTGGTCATCCGCTATGAGGGCCCACGCGGCGGCCCCGGTATGCAGGAAATGCTGTACCCTACCTCGTACATCAAGAGCAAGAAGTTGGGCGAAGTTTGCGCGCTCATCACCGACGGGCGCTTTTCGGGCGGAACGTCGGGTTTGTCCATCGGGCACATATCGCCCGAGGCGGCGGCGGGCGGCGAGATCGCTCTGCTGCGCAACGGGGACATCATTGAAATAAACATTCCGCGCCGCACCATCAACGTAAAGATCTCGGACCGCGAGCTGGCGCGGCGAAAAGCGAAGGAGCAGGAGCGAGGAAAGCTTGCCTACACGCCAGCCCTGCGCAAGCGCGAGGTGAGCAAAGCGCTGAAGGCCTACGCAAGCATGGTCAGCTCGGCAGACAAAGGAGCAGTGAGAATAATTGACAATTAATAATTAATAATTAACAATTAATAATTGAGGGAGGTTAAAAAAAGTTGGGGTGTTAGAGGAAGGCGATATTTGCGATTAGATGGAGTTACAGGCTTCTGTACTCTTACAAAAAACTGAAATTCAATGGAAAGCAATACCGGCGAAATAATACTTTACCAGCCTGACAGCACATTACAGCTGGAGGTGCGGTTGGAAAATGAAACCGTTTGGCTTACGCAAGCACAAATTGCTGAGCTATTTGGAACGCAACGACCTGCCATTACTAAACACTTGAATAATATCTTCAAATCAAGAAAATTGGACGAACAAGTGGTATGTTCCATTTTGGAACTAACCACCTCTCACGGCGCTATGTCAGGCAAAACGCAAATTCAGTAGGTTAAAATCTACAATTTAGACGCAATAATCTCGGTTGGATATCGCATAAATTCTATCAATGCAACCCTTTTTCGCATTTGGGCGACAAGAACGTTAAGAGAATATATACTAAAAGGTTATGCTATTCGTCAGCACATAGAACGTTTGGAAAAACTTGCCATAGAAACAGAAAAGCGCGTTACCGAAACCGAAAAGAAAATAGATTTTTTTGTAAAAACCGCCCTGCCGCCGGCAGGAAGAAGCGTGGTAGCGCCGCCTACGGCTCCTCCTCTGTCGTATGCGGGTGAGCTGCCGGCTTAGGCCGCTTTACCACCGATTTGTTTTTCCACCACCCCGAAAAGTAGTAGATGAGCGCCTGCGCCAGCCCCATTCCCCACGCTATGGGAATGGCCCAGAACGCGCCGGAGTAGCCCAGCCGGTCGCTGCGCGACAGAAAGTAGGCAACCGGTATGCGCACAATCCAAAGCGACAGGAGGGTGGTGAGCATGGGAACGAACGAGGCTCCGGCTCCGCGGTGCAGCCCGTTGAACACAAACATGGACGAAAAAACGATGTAAAACGAGCAGACAATGGCGAGGTACTGTCCTCCTACTTCTATCACCGCCTCGTTTGCGGCGTCGGTAAACAGGCCGATAAGCGGGCGGCGCAGCGCCACTATCAGCAGCGACATGGCAACGCACACGGCGCCCGACATGACGAGGGTGGCGCGTAGCCCTTCCTTCACCCGCTGCAGCTTGCCCGCTCCCAAGTTCTGTCCCGTAAAGGTGGAGAGGGCGGCAGCAAAGTTCATGGCCGGCAGCATTGCAAACATGTCGATGCGCGTAGCCGCTCCGTAGCCCGCCGCCACATCTACGCCAAAGGTGTTGATGAGGCCGAAAAGCGCCGCCATGCCAACGGCCACAAAGGTCTGCTGAACCCCCGACGGAAGCCCGATGCCGATGGCCTGCCGAAAAACAGGGTAGCTGAACTTGGCGCGAAAAAGGTTGAAGGAGGGTAACCAGTCTTTTCGGCGGGCGTAAACAGCGACAAACAGCCACGACACGCCCTGCGCTATAACCGTTGCCAGCGCTACCGACGCCGTGCCCCAGCCGAAGCCAAGAATGAACAGCAAGTCGAGCGCAACGTTGACAACGGCGGCAACAATGAGCGCGTAGAGCGGCGTTTTGGAGTCGCCCATCCCCCGCAAAACGGACGATGTGGCGCTGTAGCCAAACATAGTCACCATACCTCCGAAATATACGGTGAGGTATGGCTTTGCGTAGCAGCGCGCCTCGACCGGCAGCTGAATGAGGTCGAGAATATGGTCGCTAAGGAGTATGCCTATGCCGCCCAGGACAAGGCTTGCCGCCACCATGAAGAGCGTAACGGTATCCGACGTCTGCTGCACCTTTTGGTGGTCGCGCGCGCCAAAGTACTGCGCCACCACCACCGTTCCCCCAATGCCAATGCCCACCACGAGCGCAACTACAACCATTGCCACCTGCGATGAGGCCACCATGCCCGCCAGAGCCTCCTTGCCTATGTACCGGCCAACAATAATGCTGTCCACAACATGGTAGAGCTGTAGAAATACGTTACCCAGCAGCATAGGCCAGGTAAAGTAAAATATGCGCTTGGCAACATTACCCGAAGTGAGCCTCATAAAACAATTAATAATTAATAATTAACAATTAATAATTAACGATTAACAGTTGGCAGTTGATAATTCAATTGAGAATTGATAATGGCTTTGCTGTAATAGTGTGTGTACGCTTATTCATTCCGGAGGGACGACGGAAGTACTCATCGTTACAACAAAGCCATTATCAATTATCAATTATCAGCTGTCAATTATTAATTATTAATTATTAATTGTTAATTATCCCAGGTTTCCTGTCATTTTTTTAGGGTCAACCCAGGCGGTGAACTGCTCGTCGGTGAGGTAGCCCAGCGCCAGCGCGGCTGCGCGTAGCGTGGTGTGCTCCTTGTGCGCTTTTTTGGCAATTTGGGCAGCTTTTTCGTAGCCAATGTGGGTGTTGAGCGCCGTTACCAGCATCAGCGAGTTGTTCACCAGGTCGTTAATGCGCGTCGTGTTGGGCTCAATGCCAACGGCGCAATGATCGTTGAACGAGGTGCACACATCACCGAGCAGCTTTGCCGATTGCAGGAAAGCGTTTGCCATAACGGGCTTGAAAACGTTGAGCTCGTAGTGCCCCGTGCTGCCGCCTACGCTTATGGTAACGTCGTTGCCGATGACCTGAGCGCACACCATGGTGGTAGCCTCGCACTGCGTGGGGTTCACCTTGCCGGGCATGATGGACGACCCCGGCTCGTTTTCGGGGATTAAAATTTCGCCAATACCGGAGCGCGGCCCCGAGGCCATCATCCGGACGTCGTTAGCAATTTTCATTAGCGAAACCGCCAGCTGCTTTAGCGCTCCATGCGCCTCCACAATGCCGTCGTGGGCGGCCAGCGCCTCGAACTTGTTGGGCGCGGTTTTGATGGGCAAGCCGGTAAACTTGGCAATGTACTCCGCCACCTTTACGTCGTAGCCTTTGGGGGTGTTGAGTCCGGTACCCACGGCGGTGCCGCCCAGCGCCACCTCGCCGAGGTGCGCCAGCGTATTGCTGATGGCGCGCAGCGCGTGGTTGAGCTGCGCCACGTAGCCCGACAGCTCCTGCCCGAGGGTTAGCGGCGTAGCGTCCATAAGGTGCGTACGCCCTATTTTTACAACATCCTTAAAGGCTTCGCTTTTTTGCTGCAGCGTATCGCGCAGCTTTTCTACCCCCGGAATGGTTGTTTCCACCACCGCTTTGTACGCCGCCACGTGCATAGCCGTTGGGAAGGTATCGTTGCTGGATTGCGACTTGTTCACATCGTCGTTGGGGTGGATAAACGTTTTGCCTTCGCCCAGCTTGTTGCCCTGCAGCACGTGGGCGCGGTTGGCTACAACCTCGTTCACGTTCATGTTGCTTTGCGTACCCGAGCCGGTTTGCCAGATGACGAGCGGGAACTGTTCGTCCAGCTGCTTGGCCAAGATTTCATCGCACACCCTGGCTATCAGGTCGCGCTTTTCGGCGGGCAGCACGCCCAGGTCGCAGTTGGCGTAGGCCGCCGCCTTTTTCAGGTAGGCAAACGCCTCAATAATTTCCTTGGGCATCGACGACGCCGGCCCAATCTTAAAGTTGTTGCGCGAGCGCTCGGTCTGCGCGCCCCAGTACTTGTCGGCGGGGACTTTCACCTCGCCCATTGTGTCTTTTTCGGTACGAAATTCCATGTGATTTTACAGTGTGATTTTATAGTGTGATTTACTTATTTTTATGGAACGGCTTTCAGGTCGAAGTACATGGTGCGGGTATCGTCGTCAGCATCCCGCTCCGTGAGGAATTTGAAGTAGCTTTTTTGGTAGAACGGCAGCGCATTCCGGTAAGCATCTACCGTGATGAAGCGGCAACCTGCGCGTTGCGGTTCGTTGACGAACATGTTTTTAACCGTTAGCATCATGAGGCTTCCCAACCCCAGCCCCGCATACTTTTTCGACACTGCCAAACGACCGATTTTTACGGCGGGATAGGTGTGGCGACGCTTCTCGTTGGGAATGGCGCGATTCACCTTATTCCATGCGGGTTTTCCGTCATTATCCCTGCTCAGGTTATCGTTTAAGAGGGAAAAATAAGAAACTATTTCGGTCTCTGTTTGGTATATGTACGTTACGGCAAGCATGGATTTCAAATAATTTTTTGCATCGTTCAGCAAAAAATCATTCAAGTCTTTATCTTCGCTTTCAAACGGTTTTATTACCGTGCTCTCCTCCAAACGTATCATACTGATGTTCAATGGAATGGATGATTCTTGCATGCTCATAGCGGAAAGATAGCTATGCTTTTTGACCATTCATACGCTTTCTTCATTTTTTCTCGCTCCTCATCCGGTACGGGAACAACATTTTCCATCGCTTCAAGGAAGCGCCTTGCATCCTCGCCCGAAATAACCGGAGTGTCTTTGATTGGACGTGCCATAATTCACCTATCTTTACGGGTTAAACATCAGGCAAAAGTAGGTAAAGTTTATGGAATTTACAAGCAGGTGGAATGAAATGGGTGTATTTCAAATTTCTCGCTCATGGCATCGGGAATTTAGCTCGACTTTTAAACCATTCATACGCTTTCTTCATTTTTTCTCGCTCCTCATCCGGTACGGGCACAACATTTTCCATCGCTTCAAGGAAGCGCCTTGCATCCTCGCCCGAAATAACCGGGGTGTCTTTGATTGGACGTGCCATAATTCACCTATTCTCACGGGTTAAACATCAGGCAAAAGTAGGTAAAGTTTATGGAATTTACAAGCAGGTGGAATGAAATGGGTGTATTTCAAATTGTCGCATCACGCCACTGCCATGCTACTGCCATGTCATTCATCAAATATCGGGTAAGACCGGACGCTGAACCCGCAGGGTTGAATATGAATAACCCCCAATGAAGCGAAGCGATTGGGGGAAGAGGGGGGAGAGAGGGATGAGTACGGCGAAGGCACAAATATGGATAGAAAGCGGGATGGAATCGGACGCGCATTATTTTGTATGGCTTTCTGTTCAACCCTTCGGGTTGCAAGTATGGGGAATACCTTCGCGTAGCCCCCAATCGCTTCGCTTCATTGGGGGTTATTCATATTAAACCCTACGGGTTCAGTGTCCGGTCTTATCCGATATTTGATGAATGACGTGGCAGTAGCGTGATGCGACAATTTGAAATGCACTTTTGGCTAAATCTTTTTTTGAGGTGCTATGAAAATAGTTTGCAGCTCGGTAGTTAGAATATAGATAGAATGTGGGGCAGCTGGAAAACCTCATTTTCACCTAATTTTTTAACAAAATAACCTCAGTAGCACATAGTTACATAATATATCCAAACCTCATTACCTCATTTTTTCGTGGCTATTTCATCATTTTAATGAGTCACCCATTAACCTTTGGTCAATGCCAAAAAAGAAATAACGGTAAGCGGAGGTATTTCAAATTGTCGCGTACAGGCGCTACGCGCCTGTACGCGATGTGGAGTTTTCTATCAAAAAATGTTAAACTTAAAATTGAAGCATCTGTAAAAGAAGAGGTTACGTTTAAGTTATATGAAAAGTAATGAGGTTGTTGATATGCGTACTAATTCATTGCTACTGAGGTTGTTTTGTTAAATAAATTAGGTGAAACCGAGCGTAGCGAGTTCACGAACACTTTAAAAATAAACACGAGTGAGTAAATAAGGTTTCAAACTTTCGCAGGAATGACGGTGGGAGGGAGGAGGGAAAGACTCAAAATGAAATTTTCACAGCACCTCAAAAAAAGATTTAGCCGTCATGTACAAGCAAAAAATGGGTGTCAATAAATTTCCTTACCTTTACCGAAAAATATCAAGAATATAATGGACAAGGATATTTTACTCCAACGGCTATCGGATATTGAATGGGACGATTTTGAGGTTAAGAGAGCGTCCGTTGGACTTCCGAAAGATGTATGGGAAACGGTCAGCGCATTTTCCAATACATTCGGTGGCTGGCTTGTGCTGGGCGTTTCGCAAGCCGGAAAAGTGTTTGAAATTACCGGCGTTTCCAATCCCGAAAAAGCAGAGCAGGATTTCGTAACAGCCCTGCGTTCCCGCAATAAATTCAACGTCGTAATTAACCCCGAATGTAGAAAATACCAAATAGACGATAAAACAATTTTGGCATTTTACATTCCTTCGGCAGAAGTAAAACCCGTTTACTTTAACTCGCTGCAAAATACCTTTATCCGCACGGCAAGCGGCGACCAGCGCGCAACAGATTATGAAATAAATGCACTTTTCCGCGAGCAGTCGTTTGGCGTCATGTCGGCAAAGCCGGCCGAAGGAACATCGGCGGAATCTTTCAGCAAAACCTCTTACAAAAATTTTCGGGATTACTTGAAGCGAATGATACCCGAGCTGCCTTACAATACGCTGGGAGATGATGAATTTAACCGGAAGCTGCGGTTGGTAAAGGACGGGAAGTTAACGTACGGCGGGTTGCTATTTTTAGGTGATAACGTGGTGATACAAGACCATTTCCCCGATTTCAGGGTGGACTATCTGGAAATACCCGCCACTTCGTACGCCGACGCCGAGCCGAGGTACACATTTCGTATTCAGGAGCAGGAAAACCTTTGGGAATACTATTTTGTACTGTTCCAGCGCTTGAGAATATATGCCGATAACCCCTTGTATATCGGTGATATGGGCATAGGGCATGAAGACGGCAAGCAGCTGGACGCGCTTCGTGAAGGTTTGATAAACATGATTATCCATTGCGATTACTTCAGCCCGATGAAGCCGCGCATTCGCGTTTTTACCAACCGTATAGAGTTTGAAAATCCGGGAGCGCTGCCACGCCCCATAGAGGAATTGATGAAGGAAGACGTGTCGGTTCCGCGCAATCCGGTGCTGGCTAAATTGTTTCGCATCGCCAAGCTTTGCGAAAATGCCGGCTATGGCTTCGATAAAATGCTGGTGTGGAAAAAAGAAACGCACAGAGATGTGCTGTTTAAAACCTCTATTGACAAAACAAAAGTAACGTTTATGCTGAAAGACGGCAGGTTAGATATGTCCGGCAGCGAGGAAACAACTGAAAAAGTGCCAGAAAACAACCAGAAAACAACCAGAAAAGTGCCAGAAAAAGTGCCAGAAAACAACCAGAAAACAATCGAAGAACCACAAGAAAACAACCAGAAAACCACAAGAAAAGTGCCAGAAAACAACCAGAAAACAACCGAAAAACCACAAGAAAACAACCAGAAAACCACAAGAAAAGTGCCAGAAAACCACAAGAAAAGTGCCAGAAAAGTGCCAGAAAACAACCAGAAAACAATAGAACAACCGGAAACGAGCCAGAAAAATGCCAGAAAAGAAATGGATGGTACAGACAGAATCCGAGCTTTTTTAGAAAAGAATCCTGCCATATCGCGGTTGGAAATGGCCAAACAATTGGGTATATCAGAAGGTAGTATGCGATATTATTTAAGAAAAATGAAAAGCGAAAATCTTATCAAGCGTGAGGGTGCGGATAAAGGCGGGAAGTGGATAATCATAGCGTAATGCCGCTGTAAAAGTAGCTTTTAAATGGCGAAAATGCAATGCTCAGGACAAAATTATGAGCAAGAGTACAAATTTTATTGGACAGCTAACCATAGGAGGTAAGTATCAGGTAATTTTTATTATCTTTGTAGAAAATTATACATAAATCAGCTATGAAACAGGTAATATTATTCACCATTATCGCTTTACTGGGTATAGCAGGATGCCGTCAAAAAAACGGTATAGAGGCTAATATCAGGAACTTATGAGATGATACATTGTTTATCATGATTTATCCGCTCATTTATTCAACCACCTCAGAACCAGCAATATTGCATGACACGATTGTTTCTATTGACGATAAATTCTGCTATGAACCTAAGTATCGGGATACTTCCCTCTTGTTTATAAATTTCCGCAAAGGCATTTATGAACGATTAACGGGAGGGTGGTATGCACCTCTTTCAAATGAGATAATGCTGCTGTGGCATCCGGGTAAGAAAGTTGAAATCAACGGTGTATTTAACGAAAATTCTATTGACTATGAGGCAAAAGGCGATGAATTTAATCATGATTACAGTCTAATTCGCCGTAAAACTCTTAAAGATTTGGAAAAATGTAAGCATATAGAGTTACAGCTGGACTCTTCATCTTATTTCGGAGAAAATAATACGCTGATAGACAGCTTGTTCGCGAAAAGGTCTGCGGCAATGATACCGGTGAGGCAGGCGAAAGTAGATTACATATTGAATAATCCAAGCAAAGAGCTGAGCGGATACTATTTGTCGCAATCTGCATTGGATACAGCTGCAAAATACCATATACGGCTATCGCCGGAAGTCCGGAATGGCATTTTTGGGACACTGATAGACCATCAGCTGAACAAGTACAAAAAATACACGCAGGTGCAGGAAAATAAATCGAAAATCCAACCGGGGAATGCGGCGCCGGATTTCACTTTACCGGCTATCACAGGTTCGCCTTTGTCGCTTTATTCCGTTAATGCCGAATTTATCGTTCTGGATTTCTGGGGGAGCTGGTGTGCACCCTGCATATCGGCTATGCCGAAAATGAAAAGATATTATCAAAAGTATGGGAAGAAGGCCGAATTTATCGGGATTGCATGCAACGATACCGAAAAGAGCTGGAAAAAAGCAGTTAGCGACCATCAACCGGAGTGGCCGCAAGTCATTAATGCCGGTCAGGATAACGTTGCGGTAAGGTATGCGGTAGAAGCTTATCCGACAAAAATCATTATGGATAAGAACAAAACGATTATCGCTGTCTTTCAGGGTGAGGTCAACGATTTTTATGACAAATTGAACGAGCTATTTCGTGAAAATCATTAGTGCTAAATTATTGATTATTTGTTCATTAATTAGGTAAATCCGCATAAAGCGGAGGATTTCATTCAAAATTCAAAATTCAAAATTTCCCATCATTTTCTGTTCGCATTGGGGTTCTCCAAGCCGTAGCCGCTTCTTTTATCCTCGCGCTTGAGCATGATGGCAACGAACAGCGATAGCACGGCAAGCGCCGTAAAGATTAGCATGGGGATGGTGTAGTCGTACGATGTTGCACCCTCGGCCGATACTGCCTTGCAGAAGCGGTCGAGCACAACCCCAATCAGGTATGGAACTGTCATTAAGCCAATGTTCTGCACCCAAAAGATGAGGGAGTATGCCGTTCCCAGCTGCTTTTCGGGGATGATTTTGGGCACCGATGGCCACATTGCCGACGGCACCAGCGAAAAAGCTACGCCCAGCGCCACCATCAGGCTCAAAGCGTATATCCAGCTGCTAACGCCGGGCGCTGCAAAGAGAGCATGAATACCTACCAGCATCAGCGCCCCCACTATCATGATGGTTGCGCCTTTGCCCTTTTTGTCGTAAATGCTGCCAAAGAGCGGCGTAAGCAGGATGGTGCCAAACGGCAGCAAGCCCGGAATAAGCCCCGCCCACTTTTCGTTAACCGCAAACTTATTTACCATAAGGTCGGTGGCGTACTTGAGGAAGGGAAAAACGCAGGAGTAAAACAGCACGCACAGCAGGGCAATGAGCCAAAAGCCGCGGTTGGTCAGCACCAGCTTTACGTCCGATAGCTTAAACTCATCCTCGGTTGAGGTTTCGATTTTGCCGGCTTGCCGGTCGAATTTCTTGTCGAGCAGCGTGTAGATGAAGAACGTGAGCAGCCCAATGGCGAGCAGCGTCAGCCCAAACAGCACAGCGTAAGAAACGCCGCCAAACAGCGTTGCCAGCGGGTTGGAAAAAATGAGCGCTACGGCCGTTCCGATACGCGCAACCGCCACCTGTAGCCCCATGGCCAGCGCCATTTCGTGCCCCTTAAACCACTTCACAATTGCCTTGGTAACGGTAACTCCGGCAATCTCGGCGCCCACCGCAAACAGAGCAAACCCAGCGGCGGCAAACGCTACCTGCGCCTTTACGCCTAATACCGTGCCCTCCACGGGCAGAACGCCGGCTAACGCCAGATACTTAACGGTTGCGCCGATGACCATAACGGTAGCCGCAAGCAGTCCGGTGAAGCGAACACCTTTTTTGTCGAGCAGCAAGCCGCCCAAAAAGAGCATCAGCAGGAATACGTTAAACCAGCCGTATGCGCTGGTGAACAGCCCATAGTCTGCGCTGCTCCAGCGCTCAACTTCTTCGAGCATGCCCTTGAGCGGGGACATTACATCGGTCATAAAGTAGGCGGCCATCATGGTGAACGACACGATGCCAAGCGCCGTCCAGCGCGCCAATTTTGATTGGTTCAAAGGTTGCTTCATGGTACAGGGGGTTAAAGTAAGCGGCAAATGTACAATTTTTTTTTCTACTAAGGTTGCTTCATAGTACAAGGATTAAAATGAACGGCAAATGTACAATTTTTTTTCTACTTTTGCAGCCCGAATATCTAATGTAAATATGAACTTGAGCAATTTTGGCGTAATTTTTGACATGGACGGCACCATCATCAACAACATGCCGTACCACATGCGGGCGTTTCGGGTATTCAACGAGCGCCACGGCATTAAAATGGGCGATGAGGAATTTTTGAAAAAAACCAGCGGCAAAACCAACGACGACATCATGCGCCTGCTCTTTGGCAGCGGCATTTCTGCCGAAGAGATAGCCGCGCTCTCCAGCGAGAAGGAGTCGCTATACCGCGAGCTGTACCGCCCTCACATCGAGCTGAGCAGGGGGCTGGACGTCCTGTTCGGGCAGCTGCAAGCGCGCAGCATCCCCATGTGCGTTGGCTCGTCGGCGCCCGACGAAAATATAGATTTGGTGCTCGACGGGCTTGACATCCGCAAGTACTTTAAGGCCGTTATCAACGCCTCGCAGGTGAAAAAAGGGAAGCCCAACCCCGAAGTTTTTCTCAAGGCGGCAGCAGCTATGCGCCTCGCCCCTGCGCGGTGCGTGGTGGTCGAAGACGCCGTGATAGGTGTAGAGGCCGCGCGCAACGCCGGAATGAAGGTGATTGCCGTTGCACAAATCATGTCGCACGAAGCGCTTTCAAGCGCCGACCTGGTAGCTGATGATTTTACGGGAATGAGCGTAGAAACATTTGAAAAGCTGCTGCTATTGAGCTGAAGTTTGAATATGGTAGCCTGCCAGCCGCTCAATGGGGTAGCGCAAGATTTCGAGGGAGGTAATGCCGTATTTTTGCGCCACATCGCTTAGCATGTCCGCAAAAAAGAAGCCCACCGAGCCTACAACGCCAACTTGGTAGCCGGCGCTGTACAGCGGCTTAACGTGGCTGTCGAAGAAGCTGCCGAACGATTGGTAAGCTAAGCTGCGAATAAAATCGCTATCCCTGTTCTCCACCAAAAATCCCGAAAATCCGGCAAGGTATTCTGCCGGAGCGCTGCCGCGGTACACCGCTTGCAGCATTTGCTCGCGCGTCAGCCCCTGCTGCGCCAGCTGCCGGGCAAGCGCTGCGGGAAGCTGCCCGTAGAAGTAGGCGCGCAGCAGGCGCTTGCCCATATCGGCAGCGCTGCCTTCGTCGCCAACGATGTAGCCAAGCGCATTGGAATGCCTCACAACGCTGCTCCCATCGTACACTCCGCACGAGGAGCCTGTGCCAAGCACCGCTACCAAACCTTTTCTGCTGCCAAACAGCGCGCGCGCCGCTCCCAGCAAGTCGGGAAATACCGCTACCTTGGCCTGCGCAAACAGGCGCATGAACGCCTCCGCCAGCGCGCGCGTGGCCGCCGCTTGCGCACAGCCGGCCCCATAAAAAAACAGCTGCTTTGGCTGTACGCTTTGCAACTCGCAGGGTACGCGCTCCCTGACGGCCGCCGGCAGGCTGTCCTGCGGCACGTGCAGCGGATTGATGCCCCTGCCCGCGTAGCTTCTGCGCGTACCGTCGGGAAGTATAAGGCACCAATCGGACTTGGTGGAGCCGCTGTCAACAACGAGGAGCATAGCGCTGAGGTTTGAGGGTTGGGCGGTGTATTTATTTTCCTGCTGTTTAGATTTTTGTCCGGTAGCTGGCGGATACCTCGCCTTTGCTTACCTTTAGCAGCTTTGACTTTAGCAGCTGCTTGCGTATGGGGGAAAGCTTATCTACAAACATTTTTCCTTCGAGGTGGTCGTACTCATGCTGGACAACGCGGGCGCGAATACCGTCAAACCACTCGTCGTGCTCCACAAAATTTTCATCGCAGTAGCGCAGGTGTACGCGCGACGGGCGCTTCACGTCCTCGTGGATTTTGGGGATGCTCAGGCAACCCTCCTCGTACGTCCACTGCGCGCCATCCTCCTCTACAACGTGCGCGTTGATAAACGCTTGCTTGAATCCTTTTCCGTCGGGGTAGCTCTCCGAGAGGCAGTTGGTGTCAATCACAAAAAGGCGGATGTTTTTCCCCACCTGCGGAGCCGCCAAGCCAACGCCGTCAGCATGGTACAGGGTTTCCCACATGTTGGCCAGCAGCTGCGCAAAGTCAGGGTAATCCGGCGAAATATCTTCTGCCCGCTTGCGCAAAACGGGAGAGCCATACAAGTAAACAGGTAGCAGCATTGTTACAATTCCTAATTCTTAATTTTTAATTCTTAATTCAAAAAAAGCCTGTGCCCCATTTTCTGCTCTTTGGTTTGCAGGTAGCGCCGGTTGTGCTCGTTGGGCTTGATTATGACGGGAACGGCCTCTACTACTTCTATGTTGTACCCCTCCAATCCTTTCCGCTTGAGAGGGTTGTTGGACATCAGCCTCATTTTGCGTACGCCCAGGTCGTGCAGCATGCTTGCGCCCACGCCGTAGTCGCGCTCGTCGACACCAAAGCCCATGGCAAGGTTGGCTTCGACGGTATCCAGCCCTTGCTCTTGCAGCTTGTACGCATGAATTTTGTTGAACAGCCCTATCCCGCGCCCCTCCTGGTTGAGGTAGATGATTACGCCGCGCCCTTCCTGCTCCACCATGCGCATTGCCTCGTGCAGCTGCGCTCCGCAGTCGCACCGGCACGACCCGAGAATATCTCCCGTGGCGCACGACGAGTGTACGCGCACCAGCACCGGCTCATCGTGCTTCCACTCTCCCTTTACGAGCGCCATGTGCTCCATCCCGTTTGATTTTTGGCGAAAAACAATGAGGTCAAAGCAGCCCCACGCGGTAGGCAGGCTGACGCGGTCGCCGCGCTCCACGATGCTGTCGGTTTTGAGCCGGTGGGCAATCATGTCGCTGATGGAGATTATTTTCAGGGCAAACTTTTGGGCTATTTTTTCGAGCTGAGGTAAGCGCGCCATAGAGCCATCGGCGTTCATTACCTCAATGAGCACGCCTGCCGGCTGCAACCCTGCCATCCGCGCAAGGTCAATGGCGGCTTCGGTGTGCCCTGCCCTTCGCAGTACCCCCCTGTCCTTTGCCCTGAGCGGGTTGATGTGCCCCGGTCGGCCAAAGTCTTCCGGCCTGGAGTTGGGGTCGGACAGGGCGCGGATGGTGGCGGCGCGGTCGTGCGTCGATACGCCGGTGGTGCAGCCGCGCCCCAGCAAATCTACCGTTACGGTGAAGGGCGTTTCGTGCGTAGAGGTGTTGCGCGCCACCTGCATTTCGAGCTCCAGCTCGCGGCAGCGGGCTTCCGTAAGAGGAACGCATATCACCCCCCGCCCCTCGTTGAGCATAAAGTTTACCTTTTCGGGCGTAATAAATTCGGCCGCCGCAATGAGGTCGCCCTCATTTTCGCGGTCTTCGTCATCTACCACAATCACAAATTTACCATTGCGAATGTCTTCTACGGCTTCTTCTACGGTGTTCAGCATTTATAAATTACGAATTATGAATTACGAATTACGAATTGCCCCATCGCTTATCTCCTCCGCAAAGGCAGCGATGCCATGCCGCGCCATGCCGTGCTCCGGTTAGCGTTGCGGCCATGCTTCGCCTATGCGGCAACCGGTTTGGCGCTAAAATTTGCGCACAAAGATAGCAAAAAAATTAAAGGCGTGATTTTTAAATTTGGAGCTTAAGCAATGAAAAATCTAAGTTGCCAAATCGTCAATCGTGCTTGAATGCGAGCATAAAAGCAATAGCCACCACAAGCGCATACGCCGAAAAAACGTACCATGCACACGGCCAGCTACATGCATCAACAACAGCCCCTGCGGCGTATGACCCGATAAGCGCCCCAAAGCCGTTGGTCATAATCATAAAAACGCCCTGCGCGCTGGAGCGGATGGCGCTATCAACCTTTTGCTCTACGAACAGCGACCCGGAAATATTGAAAAAGTCAAAGGCCACGCCGTACACAAGCATGGACAGGATGAGCATCCAAACGCCGCTGCCCGGATTGCCGGCGCCCAGCAAGCCAAATCGGAGTACCCACGCAATCATCGAAATGAGCATGACCTTTTTGATGCCAAACCGCCTCATAAAAAACGGGATAAGCAGTATGCACAGCGTTTCGGAGAGCTGCGAGAGCGAGATTAAAATATTTGCATGCTCCACCCCAAACGTACCCCGATACTCCGGCATGCCTCCAAAATGGTTTGTCAGGTAGTCATTCCCGAAGGCGTTGGTTACCTGTAGCGACATGCCCAGCAGCATTGAGAAAATGAAAAAAATTGCCATGTCCTTTTGCTTAAACAGCGAGAATGCCTGCAATCCAAGGCTATCCATCCACGATTTTTTCTCCCTGCTCCTGCTTACCGGGCAGCAGGGCAGCGTGAAAGCGTAGATACCCAGCGCTATGCCCAAGCCCGCCGAAAGGTAGAGCTGGCCGGCGGTAGCGGTAAAGTTCAGCAGGTCTACGCTGACCATAGCGCAAATAAAGCCCACAGTGCCCCACACGCGGACAGGGGGAAATGCCTTGACGGCGTCCAGCCCTGCCTTGCCCAGCGCGTTGTAGGCCACTGCGTTCGAAATGGCAATGGTAGGCATGTAGAACATAACGCTCAGCAGCAGGAGTGGATACAGCAGCGCATAGCCGGTTTGCGGGGCGGCAAGCAGCAGCAGCAGCGCAGCGATAATATGGCAAATTCCCAATACTTTTTGCGCCGGAATCCACCGGTCGGCAATAACACCCATAACGGCGGGCATAAACAGCGAGGCAATGCCCATGGTGGCAAAAAAGCTACCCACCTGAAAGCCCTCAAAATGAAGGCTGCCGCCAAGGTAAGCGCCCAACGATATCAGCCACGCACCCCACACCGCATACTGTACGAAGCTCATCAAAATCAACCGGAACTTTATGCTCATAATGTAGTAACTTTTACTCGATTAAACCTATAAGATAGGGAAAATTTTGAAAATTAGCAACAGGTTTTAGCCGGTATACCTACTTTTTTTAGCCGTGAGCAGCTCGGTAAAATTCGCGCGCTTCCGCTCCTTTCAATAATTTAACATGTTGTAAATCAAATAAATATTGATTCTAATTGTAGCAAATGTAAGCGTTAAGCTAAGTTTTTATTCACCGAAAGAAAAATTCTTCCTAAATTTGCATAGCTACACTGTAACTATAATAGCAGCAAAGTTTACATCCGAATTATGTACCGCTGCAAACATCGAACTTATGGTAAATTTTTTAAGGCAAAAAATCATTATAATGTCTTTCTTCCTCTCCTGCTTTGCAGCAACGGCGCAGCAGCTGGCGGTAGAGAGCTTCAACGCAGACGAAACAGATCAGGCGGCACATGCTGCCAGCCCACGCAAAGACCAAAACGACAAAGTATGCGCCATTGTGAAAGTAGAAACGCCGTTGCTGCTGCAGGATTTTACCCTCGATACAGCCGGTACCGGTATTGTGCATACCGAGCAAAAAAGTGGCGAAATTTGGATATACCTTTCGCCGGGCACAGCGCAAATAACGCTGGCGCATAAGCAGCTTGGCGCAGTCAGCTACAAATTTGGCGAAGCGCTGAAGGAAGCCACAGCGTACGCCATGAAGCTGAAATCGGAAAGCACAAAAACGGTAGTAACGGATAGCAGCGCTGCGCTGCAACGCATGGAGGTGCTCCGCGGGGTAGAGGGCGCAACCGTCAGCATCGACGGCGCGGCGCCCGATACGCTTACCAACGGAAAGTTCGGCAAGCTGACCATCAACACGCAACCCGAACAGGGCGCCGACGTGTTTATTGATGGCGTGAAGCGCGGGCAAAGCCCCCTGATCGTTGAGCGAATTGGCATCGGAAAGCATACAATTCGTGCGGAAAAGGCGCAATTTTTGCCCGCAACGCAGGAAAAAAACGTAACCGAAAGCGTTGCGGGGACCCTCACCCTGAAAATGACCTCAAGCTCTGCCCTCATTACGATAACGGCAGGCGGCGGCGCGGATATTTACGTCAACGACGAAAAAATGGCAACCGCGCGCTGGAGCGGCAAGCTCGACTCCGGAAAGTACAGGGTAGAGGCGCGTAAGCCGTCGCATCGCTCTGCGGTTGCTACTCTTGTGGCTAAAGCCGGCGAAAAAAAAACCATTGCGCTTGCCGCGCCAACCCCCATATACGGCTCGTTGAGCATAAAAACCGGTAAGGTGCGGGCAGCCGTTTTTGTTGACGGCAAAAGATACGGCACAACGCCCGCCACCGTCAAAAGAGTGCTTGCCGGAAGCCGTAATGTGGAGCTGCAGGCAAACGGATACCACCCATACAAGCAAACGGTAGAAGTACAGAAGGATACAATGCTGACGATGGACGTTGTGCTGGCGAAAAAAGACACTACAGGAACGCTGGTCATCTCGGCCAATACAAAGGCAAAAGTATCGGTAAATGGAGAGGACAAGGGATACGTACCCATTACGGTAGACGACCTTCCGCTGATAAGAACGGAGGTGCTTTTTACGGCAGACGGGTACAGGCCGTTGATGGGAGTGGGGGTTGTTGCGCCCGGAAAAACTAATGTACATGGCGAGATGGATGTTATTCCCATAATCATGCTGGACTACATCATGTCTCCACCAACTTCTTACTTCGGCCTTTCAGCGGGCTACTGCAAAAGCTGGGGAGGATATTTTCAGTACAGGGCCGACTGGAAGATGGAGGAAAAGGCCAACCTGATGAGGATAAACGAATATTTTACCGGCGGCCAAAAAAAATACTTCAGGGCATCCACCACGGCAGGCGGCATATTGCGGCTTTTTGACTTTATGTGGATTTACGGCGGCATGGGTTACGGGAAATATGGAGCGGTATATCAAATGAAAGAAAACAGGGCGATGTACACTGCCGGGCTTATCAAAGGGCTTGAGCTGGAATTCGGCGCTAAGTTCAAGGTATGGAAAATATTTTCCGTTTCGGCGGGCTACAGCACCATTGCCTGGTCGGACTTCGGCGAGCTGCATTTTGGAGTAGGATTAATGATACCGCTACCGGAATATTTTTAAATCAAGAAAAATTATGAAAAAAATCATGGAAAAAATCATGAAAAAAACCATGAAAAAATTTTGTATGGCATCGCTTTGCATACCGCTGCTGTCGTCGTGCGTACTCAACCTGCCGGACCCCATTGGCGAAGATACGGAAAGATTTATGCCAAATATCAAATACGCCAGGCACAGCATTTACTTCGACAGCAACGACGATGAAATTGTCAGCAAAGGTGATGTGATAGAATTGCAGGTGTGGCTGAAAAACACCGGCCTGAGCGGAGCAGATTTCGTGAAAGCCACCTTTTTTACCGCCAGCGAATACGTCAAGGGGTTTACGCCGGCAACGGAGATAAGGTTCGGCAATATTCCCGCCGAAAGTTACAAAATGGTAAACCACAACGGCTACAGAGATAAGCAGCCCGACTATACCGTTCGATTTACGGTATCTCCCTCTACCCCTGCAAACGCACAAATACCCATCTGCATTGACATAGTAGGCGCAACCGACAGAACGTGGAAGGATACTTTCAACATAACGGTCGATGACGTAATCACGGCGCCGGACTCGGCAGCAGCAGCGGCAGAATTTATGTCAAACCGCGAAATATTGCAGGAAAATTTGGAATATAAAAAAACATAGTTTACCTTCGCATACCCAAAAAAGGTGTGCGGGATTTTGACATATTTATTAAAAAAATAGTGGAGTCCGGAAACCATTCCAAAAACGGGGCAATGCTGCAAAGCCTAATGAGCAGAATAGTTGTTTAGTACACACTTTAACACACAAAATTATGTCGGAAACACAAAATCAAGAAACCGGGTCTAAAGGACAAACAATCATCATTAATCAACCTACAAGCACCTCAAATGGGGTAGGAATTGCCGGATTTGTGCTCGCTTTGGTGGCTCTATTGCTGGGATGGGTACCCGTGCTCGGCTGGATACTGTGGGCGCTTGGCCTTATCCTGTCGTTTGTTGGAGTTCTTCTCAAAAAGCCCAAGGGGCTTGCGATAGCAGGGCTTGTGGTTTCTGTAGTTGGCATTATATTGCTGCTATTCGTATTTGCCACTGTACTTTCTGCGTTTTCAAGGTAACGATTTGTGGGGATGCGCCCAAAAGCGCTGCTGCTTACTCAAATTGAATTGACGGTTGACAGTTAATTTGTTGACCTGTGTTTTGTTATGTTTATTTTGCGATGAAAAAAATTTTTACTACCGGCATGTTGGCCTGCGCAGCCGCCTGCCAGGCATTTGCCTGCACCAACTTTATTGTAACCCGCGGAGCCTCAAAGAGCGGCGCGTGCCTCGTTTCCTACTCCGCCGATTCGCACGTGCTGTACGGCGAGCTGTACCACTATCCGGCGGCAACGCACGAAAAAGGCGCCATGCGCAAAGTGCACGAATGGGACAGCAAGAAATTTCTGGGCGAAATCCCCGAAGCCGAAACAACCTACAACGTTGTGGGCAACATGAACGAGCACGCGCTGGCCATCGGCGAAACGACCTTTGGCGGACGCCACGAGCTGCAGGATACCTTGGGGTTGCTGGACTACGGAAGCCTCATATACATTACGCTTCAGCGGGCTAAAACCGCGCGTGAGGCTATAAAAATCATCGCAAGCTTAGTAGAGAGCTACGGCTACTGCTCCGGGGGCGAATCTTTTTCTATTGCCGACCCCAACGAGGCGTGGATTTTTGAAATGGTGGGAAAAAGCAGCCGCGAGGTCAGGAGCGCCAAGGGCAAGCCGTTTGCCAGAGGCGCCGTATGGGTTGCCGTGCGCATCCCCGACGGGTACGTGAGCGGACATGCCAATCAGGCGCGCATACAGACTTTCCCTCTTGCCGACGGAAAAAAATCTATCACCGCAAAGCAAATGAGCAAGAATTTTCCGCCAAGCGCAGAGGTTGTTTACGCCGATGATGTGGTGGAATTTGCCCGCGCCTGCGGCTACTTTAGCGGCGCCAACAAAGATTTTTCATTTTCCGACACCTACAATCCCGTTGATTTTGGCGGTGCGCGCTTTTGCGACGCCCGCGTGTGGTCATTTTTCAAGGATGTAAACGACGAAATGCAGCCTTACCTCGACTACGCCATGGGGCACAACCTCAAGCACCGCATGCCGCTCTACGTAAAGCCCAACCGGCAGCTGGGCGTAGAGGACATTGCCGCAGCCATGCGCGACCACTACGAGGGCACCCCCATGGATATGCGCACGGATATAGGCGCGGGCGCATACGCCTGCCCCTACCGCTGGCGGCCAATGACGTGGGAGCTCGACAGCGCAAAGTACATACACGAGCGGGCAACCGCTACCCAGCAAACGGGATTTTGGTTTGTTTCCGAAAGCCGCGCGCCGCGCATCGGCGGCATATTCTGGTTTGGCGTTGACGACGCAGCTACGTCGTGCCTCACGCCCGTTTTCAGCTGCTCGACCAAAGTACCGGAGTGCTTCGCCGTGGGCAACGGCGACATGCTCACCTACTCGCCCACCGCTGCGTTTTGGCTGTTCAACCGCGTAACCAACTTTGCCTACTCGCGCTACGACGCCATGAGCGCCGACATCATCAAGGTGCAGCGGGAGTTTGAGGCGCAGGCGGCGCAAATCGTCAACAGTACAATTGAACGGGCGCAGGCGCTCACCGACCCCAATCTTCAGGTTGCCATGCTTACGGAGCTGTCCGCCAATTGCGCCACAGCGCTGATGCAGCGCTGGCAGTGGTTAGACAGCTACCTGCTCGTGAAGTACATCGACGGCAACATCAAGCGGGAAAAGGGCGGTGCTTTTGAGCGTACGCCGCACGGAGCATGTCCGGCGCCTGCCCAACCCCAGCTGCCCGAAAAGTTTCGCAGAATGATTGTAAACGACAACGGCGAAACGCTGAAGGAGTGGACAGAATGGAAGTAAAACGCTTAACAACAAAAAAATTATGAAAGCATACGAATTTAATTCTGTAATACACGAAGGTATGATTCATATACCGGAGCAATACAAGGACAAGCTACCGCTTTCCGTAAGAGTAATCATTTACCCCAATACGTTTGTATCCGGTGTTGACAACCGCAAGAAGTTTACGGCGATGAAGCTAAAAACGAAGAATTTTGTGTTTAACAGGGATGAAGCAAATGAAAGAAATAGACGTTTCCTACCTGAAGCGCTGCACGGCAACGCTGAGTAAGGCGCTGGAGTTGCTTTATGCTTCGGATACCGGAAGTATAGACCACGACATGTACCGTTCTGCCTGCATCAAAGAGTTTGAGATTATTATAGAGCAAAGCGGCAAGTTGCTGCGAAAAGCGCTCAAACCCTACTTTCCCTCGTCGCAGGCGGTGGACAGGCTCACGTTCAGGGACGTGTTTCGCCATGCAGTTTTGCACGGCCTAATCACTTCCGAGGAGTGCGAGCGATGGCTGCAATACCGCGATAGCCGTAATATTACTGCGCATGATTACGGCGCTGACTTTGCCGAAAAAGCGCTCATAGTTTTGCCTCGGATTATTGGCGACGCTGCGAGTCTGTCTATAGCTATCGGGCAACAAAACAACAACGATGAATCATGCTAATAAGAGAAAAAGATAAGGAAGCGCTGCAACAAATATTTTCGTCCGCCGGGCAACCTTTCGAGGTCTGGGCATACGGCAGCAGGGTGGACGGCAGCGCCCACAGCGGAAGCGACCTTGACCTGGTGATAAGAACCGGTGACCTGAAGCCGCTCCCGCACGACGTATTCATGGCGCTAACGGAGAAAATACAGGACAGTACCATTCCCATTTTAGTAGAGTTGAGGGATTGGGCGTCGCTCCCCGAAAATTTTCGCAAAAATATAGCGCAGCAGTACGAAGTGCTGTATAGAGAAGTGCTGTATAGTAGCCTGTGAAATTTTGAAAATTGATATCCGATCTGCTCATAGCTTGGTACAAGCCCAACCATCGCGATTTGCCCTGGCGCAAAACCAAAGACCCGTACGCTATTTGGGTTTCGGAGGTTATTTTGCAGCAAACGCGCGTAGCGCAAGGGCTGGACTACTACTACCACTTTTTGCAAGCCTTCCCCACCGTGCAGTCGCTGGCGGACGCTCCGCTCGACGACGTGATGCGCGTGTGGCAAGGGCTGGGATACTACACGCGCGCCCGCAACATGCATGCAGCGGCAAAGCAGGTGATGAGCGAGCACGGCGGAAAAATCCCCGATACCTACGAAAAGCTGCGCTCCCTGCGCGGCGTGGGCGACTACACGGCGTCGGCCATTGGCGCTTTTGCCTTCAACATTCCACGCCCTGCAGTTGACGGAAATGTGTACCGCATTTGGTCGCGCATATTCGGCGTATTCACCCCCATTGACACGCCCGACGGGAAAAAGGAGCTTTACCAAATATCATTTGACCAGCTCGACAAGCAGCGCTCCAGCCTTTTCAACCAGGCCATCATGGATTTCGGCGGAACGCTGTGCATGCCCAAAAATCCGCGCTGCGGCGATTGCCCCGTATCCGATGTTTGCTACGCCTTTCGCAACAACGCCGTTGCGCTGCTGCCCGCCAAAAGCAAAAAGGTAAAGGTCGTCAACCGCTACTTCGCCTACCTGATGATACGGCACAAGGGCAGCACTTTTATTCGCCGGCGCGACGGAAAAGATATATGGCACTCGCTGTACGAGTTTCCGCTGATAGAAACAAGCGGCAGCACATCGCTAAAGGCGCTGGAGAAAACGCAGGCATGGAAGGAAATGTTTGGCAGCGTAAAGCCGGCAGTGCTGCACGCTTCGCCGCAGCTAAAGCACGTGCTAAGCCACCAGCGCCTCTACACGCAGTTTTACATTATGGAAGTAAAAACAATTCCTTACTTCCTTTCCGCCAACTTTATAAAGGTTAACGCCGACAGCATGGACGAATATCCAACATCGAGGCTGATAGGCAGCTACATGGCAGCAGAGCCTGTTGAAAAATATTTTTTGCGGCACGAAATGGACGATGCGCAAAAATAAGCGAGTGAGTATAAGCTTTAATGGGTATAAGTTTTAATGGGTATAAACTTTAATGGGTATAAGCTTTAATGGGTATAAGCTTTAATGTACCGTTTATTTTTCTTATGCTTACTAAGCTTCGGAGGTAACTACGCCGTGCATGATGGCATACGTGGTAAGCGCCGATACTGATTTGATTCCGAGCTTGGCGGTAATATTTTTGCGGTGCGCCTGCACCGTGTGTACGCTAATGCCAAGGCGCTTTGCAATTACGTTGCTGCTCAAGCCCTGCGCAACCGACTTCAGCACTTCGCGCTCGCGCTCCGAGAGCTCTTTCCCGTCGGCAAGGTCTATGGTTTGGCTGTTGTAGCGGAATACGTCTTCGAGCATTTTATTGGTAAGCGTACAGCGCAGCTGTATCATGGCGGGCAGGAGCAGCAGCTCTTGCAGCCTGAGGCCGCAGCGCAAGTCGGCCTCCATGTCCGAAATTTGGTAGATGACGGCGTTGCGCAGCGCACGGTCAAAATCGCCTGTCAGGTACTTGATGAGGAGGCTGCTGACGTCGTGCAGCTTGGCGCATACCAGCCGGTAGCGCTGCTGCAAGGCCGGAAAGTTGACAGGCGTTGCAGGTTCGTCGGGCGACGCCTGCCCCGAAGCATGCAGCACGCAGCATGTATACAGGCGCTGTACGCGGGCAAAAAGCATTTCCTCCACGTCCGAGAAGTAGCGCAGCAGCTCGCGGGACGCCTCGCCAAAGGTTTGCTCCACCAGCTGCAAGCGCTTACCGGCAGCGCCCGACGCCACAAGCCTCCCAATGTGCGCCTGAATGATGCCCAGCTGCACGCAGCGGTAGCGCTTGTGCGCGCTGCGCAGGTAGGCTACGAGCTGCAGCGCGCTCAGCGCCTGCAGCGGCTGAGCAGGGTAGTAGCGCTCTGTGCTCACGACGTTGAGCAAGGCAACGAAAAAATCTACATCAACTTTGCGCTCGGCGCAGATTTCGCGTACGCTCTTGTCTCCAAAGCCCAGCTCTACGCCCAGGCTTTCGACAACGGCAACGAGCCTGCTGTCGCGCTGCAGCGCATCAGCCAGCTTATCTTCGGGGGTAATAACGAGGTACATGGTAAAAAAAGATTGTGCGGCAAGCCCGAACCTCAAAGCGGCTAAGGCGACCTCGGAGGAAAACGCAGCCAAACCTCTACGCTTTGCGTGCGTACTCCAGCACTTTTTGCAGCACATGCCGGTCAACATCCAGCTCCTGCTGCTGCAGCTCCTCAAGCAAGCGTTCTACCTCTTCCGTCGGCTCCGGCAGCGCGTTGACGTCCAAAAGCAAATCTTGCTCTTGCTCTGAGGATGGTTCCTGCCGGCTGCTGTATAGGTGGCGTACATTATCCATGACTGAGTAAAATCAGTAGTTGATAATTAATTAAGTAGCCACAAAGATAGCACTTTTTTGCAGCATAGCACCTGTCCTCTGTCAATTATTATGCGTGCGCTTCAGAATTTTATTTGCAATGCAATAATTTTCAGCATGTAACAAGCGCTAAAAGTAAGCTTGTCCGGCTGGTCTTTGCCGATAGCCGTCCGATTTTTAAGGCGCACAGGCTACGCAACGAGCACTTTTTTGCTTTCCTCCACCATTTTCCGCATATTCAGGATGGCGTAGCGCATGCGCCCCAGGGCAGTGTTGATGTTGATGTTGAGCATCCCCGAAATCTCCTTAAAGCTCATGTTCAGGTAGTACCGCATCAGCACGATTTCGCGCTGCTCGCTGGGGAGAAAATCCAGCATTTGGCGCACATCCTTTTGGATTTGCAGCTTTACAGCGCGCTCTTCGGCGTTGAGGTCAGAAAACTCCTCGCCGGTAACAAAAAGCCCGTCGGTATTGCTATTGCAGCATTCGTTGCTCTGCCGCTGGCTGCGAAAGTAGTCAATAGTGAGGTTGTGCGCAATGCGCACAACCCACGGGGCAAACTTTCCACTCTCGGCATACTTGCCGTCTTTGAGAGAACGAATAACTTTGATAAAAGTCTCCTGAAAAATATCGTCAGCTATGTCTTTGCGCTTCACCGAAAGGTAGATATAGGTGTATATCTTCTTTTGGTAACGGGCAAGTAAAGCCTCAAATGCCAGGGTGTCTCCGTTGACAAATTGCTTGATGAGTGTGTTATCGCTCAAATTTTCCGTACGCATTCTCTTACATTTAAGATGTTAAGAGTAAATGTGCTGCATGTATTATTAAGTTAATTGGTTTATGGTAAATATCAAGCGATAGGCAGTAAAAAATATTCTTGCTATAAGCGAAACGCCCCGTACTTTCACAAAAATAGCAGAATTTTCTTTAGCCTCCAAATTTTGTCGTAACTTTGCTCAATTGTAAATTGCAAATTTGAAATCCGAAAAAAAATCCATGTCACAGATTAGCATAAGAGGCGCCAGGGTACACAACTTAAAAAATGTAAATGTAGATATTCCGCGTAACAAGCTGGTAGCTATTACGGGGCTTTCCGGCTCCGGCAAGAGTACGCTGGCTTTCGATACGCTTTTTGCCGAGGGGCAGCGCCGGTATGTGGAGAGCTTGTCGGCGTATGCGCGGCAATTTTTGGGCAGAATCAACAAGCCCGAGGTGGAGAGCATTACGGGTATTCCGCCGGCCATCGCCATTGAGCAAAAGGTCAACACGCGCAACCCCCGCTCAACGGTAGGCACCTCTACCGAAGTGTACGACTACCTGAAGCTGCTGTACGCGCGCATTGGGCGCACCATCTCGCCCGTTTCGGGGGTTGAGGTCAAGGCGCACAGCGTGTCCGACGTAACCCGTTACGTGGCCTCGCAGCCCGGCGACAAGCGCATGGCGCTGCTCGCGCCGCTGCACCTGCTCGACGGCATGGGATTTATAGAAAAGCTGACGCTGCTGCTGCACGAAGGCTTCAGCCGCATATGCGTTGCGCCGGCGGGCAGCGCGGCGTGGGACGTTGTAGGCATTGAGGACTACCTGGCTTCGCTGCCCCAAAAGGGCAGCAGGGTGGAGACTACCGGCGAGGTGTTCGTTATGGTTGACCGCTTTGCCGCTACCGACGACGAGAGCACCCTGAACGATATTGGCGATTCGGTGCAGGCCGCATTCGGCGAGGGCAACGGCAACATTCTGGTGGCCGACTACCCCATCACCTCGGCACAGAACGGACGGCCGCAGGGAGCCTGCTTCTCCAACCGCTTTGAGGCAGACGGCATAGCGTTTGAGCAGCCCTCGGAGCACCTTTTCAGCTTCAACAACCCGCTGGGCGCATGCCCACGCTGCGAGGGATACGGAAAAATTATCGGTATTGATGAAGATTTGGTGATACCCGATAAGTCGCAATCCGTTTACGGAGATGCGGTGGTATGCTGGAAGGGCGAGCAGATGAGCTGGTTCAAGGCGCAATTTGTCAAGCAGGCGTCAAAGCTGGGATTTCCTATCCACAAGCCCTACTGCGAACTTACCGCCGAGCAAAAAGCTATCCTGTGGCGCGGCAAAGGTACATACGGCGGGTTGGACGCGTTTTTTGCCGAGCTGGAGGCCAACCGCTACAAAATTCAGTACCGCGTGATGCTGGCGCGCTACACCGGCAAGACCCTTTGCCCCGAATGCCACGGCGCCCGCCTGCGCAAGGCGGCTTTGTACGTGCAGGTGGGCGGTAAAAACATCAGCGAGCTGGCGGAGATGTCGGTGGACTGCCTGTCTCACTTTATGAAAACGCTCAAGCTGGACAAGTACGAGCAGCAGGTAGCCGGACGGGCGCTGGTGGAGATAAAAAACCGCCTGCAATTCCTGCAAAACGTAGGGCTGGGCTACCTCACGCTCGACCGCCTGAGCAGAACGCTGAGCGGCGGCGAAAGCCAGCGCATAAACCTCGCCACGTCGCTTGGCAGCAACCTTGTAGGCTCGCTCTACATTCTCGACGAGCCAAGCATTGGGCTGCACCCGCGCAATACGGAGCAGCTGGTGAGCGTGCTGAAGCAGCTGCGCGACCTGGGCAACACCGTGGTGGTGGTGGAGCACGAGGAGAAAATCATTCGCGCTGCCGACCACATTATAGATATTGGGCCGCTGGCCGGACGGCATGGCGGCGAAATCGTTTTTCAGGGAAAACCTCCGGCGCTCTCCCCCTCTCCAAAGGGGAAAAAAGCCGAGCCGCCCGCAGCGCTGCCGGAAAGCCTCACGCTGAAGTACCTGAGCGGCATCGAAAAAATAGAAGCGCCCGAGCGCTGCCGCAAAATGAACAAGTACATAGAGGTGCAGGGCGCACGGGAAAATAACCTGAAAAATATCAGCGTAAAGTTTCCGCTGGGCGGCATTGTGGCCGTTACGGGGGTGAGCGGGTCGGGAAAATCAACGCTGGTAAAGAGCATCCTGTACCCGGCGCTCAGCAAGTACATCAACACCTACGGCGACAAGCCCGGAACGCACGAAAAGCTGTGCGGCGACGTTGGCTGCATAAAAAACGTAGAAATGGTGGACCAAAACCCTATTGGCCGCAGCAGCCGCAGCAACCCCGTAACCTACCTCAAAGCCTACGACGAAATTCGCAAGCTCTACGCCGAGCAGCCGTACGCCGTGCGCAACGGATACGGCACTTCGCACTTTTCGTTCAACATCGACGGCGGCCGCTGCGATGAGTGCCAGGGCGACGGGTTCATAAAGGTGGAGATGCAGTTTATGGCCGACGTTACCCTCGTGTGCGAGGCCTGCGGCGGCAAGCGCTTCAAGCCCGATATCCTGGAGGTAAAGTACCGCGGCTACAGCATTAGCGATGTGCTGGATTTTACCGTAAATCAGGCGGTGGAGCTTTTTGAGGCGCAAAAGGAGAGCGCTGCCAAAAAGATTGTGGAGCGCCTCAAGCCCCTGCAAAACGTGGGGCTGGGATACATCAAGCTGGGGCAAAGCAGCAGCACGCTGTCGGGCGGCGAAAGCCAGCGCGTGAAGCTGGCCTCGTTCCTCACCAAAGAAATGCACCCCGACCCGCTGCTGTTCATCTTCGACGAGCCAACGACAGGGCTGCACTTTCACGACATAAAAAAGCTGCTGGAGGCCTTCAACGCCCTCGTGGAGCGGGGGCATACGGTGCTGGTGGTGGAGCATAACATGGATGTGGTGAAGTGCGCCGACTGGGTCATTGACCTCGGCCCGGAAGGCGGCGAAGCTGGCGGCTACCTCTGCTTTTGCGGCACCCCAAAAGAGCTGGCCAAGCACAAGGAACTGCATACGGGAAAAGCCCTGGCAGGTTGAAAAGCCAACGGAAAAGAGGAGGGACAGCGGAATAGCTAATCTTCAGCTTTTGGTTTTTGGTGGATGCTTTACGTGGACTATTTTTTTTGTTTCAAAAAATGCTTCATCAAAAAAATCGGAGATGGCTATTACGCTGGTTTTTTGCCTCACTCCCTTCAGCTCTTCGGCCAAGTCGCCGCCCTTGAGGTAAAGTATTCCGTTGGGTATGGAGCTTTGTCCGCCGGGGGTAATTTTGTCCCAAACCCAGCCCGTGAAGGTGGGCAAATCGGCAACGGCGCGGCTCACCACAAAGTCAAACTTTTGCAGGATCTCTTCTGCCCGCGCCTGCACGACCTGCACGTTTTGCAGGCGCAGGGCGCTTGCAATTTCCCGCACCGCCGCCACTTTTTTCCCAACCGAATCGACAAGCGTAAAGCGGCACTGCGGAAGCACGATGGATAGCGGTATGCCGGGAAATCCTCCGCCTGTGCCGGCGTCCAGCATTTTTGCGCCGTCGGCAAACTGCGCCACCCTGGCTATGGCGAGCGAGTGCAGAACGTGCCGCTCGTACAGCCGGTCAATGTCCTTGCGCGAGATGAGGTTGAGGCGCTCGTTCCAGCTGCGGTAAAGCGGCTCCAGCTGCTGCAGCAGCGACACCTGCGCAGGCGTAAGGTCAGGGAAATATTTGCGGATGCAATTCAAGGAGGTTTCAGGTTTCAGATTTCAAATACCGAATGGGAATGTGTACATTTCAGATTTCATTTATTCCTAATTCTTAATTCCTAATTCTTAATTCTTAATTCAATTTACGCTTCTTCCGGCTGTAAAAAGGGGTTTTGCCATCTTTCGCTACCAATGCTTGTTTCAAAGCCGTGCCCCGGCATTACGGCGGTTGCATCGGGGAGGGACATCAGCACCAGGTGCAGGCTGCTCAGCAGCTCGTTGAGGTCGCCGCCGGGCAGGTCGGAGCGGCCAATGCTGCCCTTGAAGAGCGTATCGCCGGTGAACACCACACCCTCCTTTTCGTTGTAGAGCGAAACGGAGCCTTTGCTGTGCCCGGGCGTGTGCAGCACCCGCAGCTGCGTACTTCCGAATGCGACGCTGTCGCCCAGAACTTTTGGCGCCGGCGGCGCTTGCAGCTCGAAGCCAAATATTGAGCCATGCGCGGCAGCGCTATTGAGGTTGTAGAAGTCGTCCCTGTGCAGGTAGCTGTCAATACCATACCGCCGGCACAGAAAAGCGTTGCCCACAACGTGGTCAACGTGCGCGTGCGTGTTGATAAGCGCAGCAGGCTTAAGGTTTTGCGCCTCAATAAACCGCTCTACGCGGTCTTGCTCCTTGGCGGTGTAGCAGGGAGCGTCTACAAAAATACACTCGCCGCTTTCGTCCCAAGCTATGTACATGTTGACACGAAAGGAATTGAGTATAAGCGTTTTAATTTTCATAATTGCAGTTCTTAACTAATGCCCTGAAGCATGGGCACAAATGAGCACTCTTTGAGCTTGGTTTGCCTTATTTCGGTTTCGCTTACTTTGTCGAAAATGCACATGTACAGCGAATTTCCGGCGCCTACGGGGATTACCATTCGCCCGCCCACGGCCAGCTGGCAGAGCAGCGATTGCGGCACGTGGCTTGCGCCGCAGGTTACGATTATTTTGGTAAACGGCGCATGGCAGGGTAGCCCTTCAAATCCATCGCCGTAAACGAGGTTAGGGTGGTAGCCCATTTGCGCCAGCAGGCTTTTTGCCTTGCCGTGCAGCAGGCTTTGCCGCTCAATGCTGTACACGTTGGCGCCCAACTCGCAGAGCACCGCCGACTGGTAGCCGGAGCCTGTCCCGATTTCCAAAATTTTTTCGCCCTGCACAACGCTCAGCAGCTGCGTTTGCCACCCCACGGTGTAGGGGCGCGAAATGGTTTGCCCGCCGCCTATGGGGAGCGCCCGGTCGTCGTAGGCAATTTTATCAAGCCCGCTCTCCAGAAAGAAATGTCGCGGGACGTTACCCATTGCCGTAAGCACTCGCTCGTCATTCACTCCCTTACCGTATAGCGCTTTCAACAACCTTTGGCGTAGCCCCTTATGTTGAAATGAATCAAGCAGCATAGCACTCTTCAGGTGAAAAAAATTTGGATACAAAGATAAGCCTAAGTTGCCAAATTTATGGTATCTGCTAAGCTACTTTTCGTTATGTGGATAAATCATAGTCAGCTTACTTTTAGATATTTATAGCTCAAGTCAATTGCTTGTTAATAAAATAAGCTGACAAGGTAGCCTTGCGTTGGCTACTTTTGCATAATTAAAAAGCTAACAAAATGAAAACCTTATTGCTAAACTTCGCCGACGAAAAAGAAGAATTTACGTGCTGCCTGCAGCGCCTTGGCTGCGCAGTAACGCTCAACCCTGCATGGGAGAAAGGCGTTGACGCGGTGCTTGTGCACACGCTGCGCTCGCTGAACGAGGTAAGCCCGTACATACACGCTCTTTGCCACCTGTTTGTGCAGCGCCACGCGCTGCCGCCGGAGGAGCTTTTGCAGCTGGAGAAGCTGGTTGCCGAAGCCGGCGTAAGGCTACAGTTTTCCGCCTCCCCGCTGTACGAGTGGCGTATTTTCGACGTAAAGCAGCTGGTGGGCGAGGTGAAGTTTGTGCAGGTGTATAGCGATTTTGAGTATGACAAGCCCTTGTCGGCAAACGATTTGTGCACCGAAGCGCTGGCCGTGGCAGGTGTCGTAAAAGCAAAGCTGAGCAAGGCCGAAAGGCTGCGCGCCACCGTTCCGCACAGCGCCAACCTGCTCGGATTTCGCACCGATTTTGTCAACGCAGCGTCCGCCTACTTCTGGCTGAGCAGCGCGGCTTTTTCGGCGCGGCGCGAGCTCCGCTTTTTTGGCAGCAGCGGGGTGGCAGCAGTGGATGTCCTCAAGCGCGAGGCAAGCGTCAAAACGCTCGACGGAAAGGCAACCCCCATGCCCTTCTTATCCAAAGCCGAAAGCAGAGAAAGGGAGATAGCCGACTTTGTTGCCGGCCTGCACAGCAAGGAGCAACCCGCCATTTCTGCCGCCGAGGTAATCGTTCAGCAGGAAGTTGTGCAGCGCTCGCAGCTTGGGTAGCGCGGGATGCAGGGTTGAAGAAAGCCGACGGCAAAATCTCGAACCGAGGAACACGAGCGACATCAGGCATATTCTGCATTGGAAAGTGCTGAGTTTTTCAGCAGACCAGAAATAACAATCCAGTTATCAGATTGTTACAAATGTAATCGGCAACAACAACAAATTATGATAGCCGATGTTGCTGTATTTTAGCAGCAATGGTGACAATCGCGGCTAATATAAATAGCCCCAAAAACAATGAAATAGCAATCATAACTACTTTTTTCTGTATTTTTAATGATTAGCCAAACGCCAGAATACTAATACAGACACCGGCGCTAATTATGTAGAGACTTGCCCTATATCTTCCATGTCTTTGAACACGGTTGATAGTAGCACACCTGTCATGAGATACTTTGATATGTCAATCATCCAATTAGCAACGATGTACCAACCTGGCGATAATTTTTTCCCGTTTTATTATTCATGGGAAAGATACAAATTTTGAAAGCAATTCACCACAACGTACTTATTTATAGCAACATGCATATTTTACAACAGCAAAGATAGTAATTTTTTCTTTCACGGGCACTTTTTTTTGCTAAATCTTTTTTTTGGGTGATGTCCATGTTCTATTGATATAATAAGGGATAAGAAATAAATAACATATAACGGATATAAAAGTGTCGTCCCCCTCGGCTACGCTCGGGGCAGGCTCTGCGGGACTTAGCGGGAGC
>JAISAC010000133.1 GCA_031266935.1 Prevotellaceae bacterium | reverse complement strand
GTGTGTGTGTGTGTGTGTGTGTGTGTGTGTGTGTGTGTGTGTGTGTGTGTGTGTGTGTGTGTGTGTGTGTGTGTGTGTGTGTGTGTGTGTGTGTGTGTGTGTGTGTGTGTGTGTGTGATTGGTTGGAGCAAAGCATGCCCTGTGGTTGGTTGGGGCAAAGCATGCTTTGATTGGACGTGCCATAATTCACTTAGTTTTATGGGTTAAACATCGGGCAAAATTAAATGAAATTTATGGAATTTACAAGCGAATCTCTCGCCATCGGGCTACCCAAGCGCGGTGGGCGTATTTTGCGCTTGTACATGGGTTCAAATGCAAGCTCTTTTCTGCCGGTACGGTCATAAATATTTCGGGCTATAGTTCGCACGGCATAGCTTTGTGCATTGCCCGTAGGGCATTCATCTCTTAGCTGTTAACCCCCCTATGGGGATAAGAGAAAAACGATACACGTTCTTCTATTGATATTGTTCCCCTAACGGGGGAAAGCACCTGCAACAGGTCGTCCCCCACGCTGGTTTCGCGCTGCGCAGCGCCCGATATGCGGGGCGCGGCTACTCCCCGCAGCAGCTTGCAGGGCGACGTAAAAATTCTTGCCTCATCCCACAAGCTTGCCTCAATAAAGCGCTGCAGCAGCTTTGCGCCGCCCTCCACGATTACAGACTGTACGCCGCGCCCGTAGAGCTCGTCCATCCAGCCGCGGGCGTCGCTGCCGTTGAGCACGACGGTAGGGGCTTCTTCGCTGAAGACGTTGAGCGTCCGGGGCAGCCCGTTGCTTCTGTCCTGCACCACGCGGATGGGATTTTTTCCGCTCCACAGCCGCGCCGTGAGCCTCGGGTTGTCCATCAGGGCGGTGTTGGCGCCAGCCATGATTGCCTGCTCCTCGGTGCGCCACTTATGGCTCAGGCGGTGCGCCTGCAGGCCGCTGATTTTTGCCGGAGGCTCGCTCGCCGCGCGGCAGGCGTCAATAAACCCGTCGGCAGATTGCGCCCACTTCAGGATGATGTACGGGCGCTTTTTTTCGTGGAAGGTGAAAAAGCGCCGGTTCAGCTCGCGGGCTTCCTGCTCCAGCACTCCCACTATAACCTCCACGCCGGCCTCGCGCAGGCGCTGTATTCCGCCTCCGTTCACCTTGGGAAAAGGGTCGGCGGCAGCTACCACCACGCGCGAAATGTTTGAGGCAATGATAAGCTCCGTGCACGGCGGCGTTTTTCCGAAGTGGCAGCACGGCTCCAGGCTGACGTAAAGCGTACAGCCGAGCAGCAAATCTTTGCTTTGCACCTTGCCGATGGCCTCCACCTCGGCGTGCGCCAGCCCGTACCCGCGGTGGTAGCCCTCGGAGATAATGCGGCTGCCGCGCACCAGCGCCGCGCCAACCATGGGGTTGGGCGCTACCCGACCAAAGCCGTTGCGGGCAACGTCGAGGCAGCGCCGCATGTATTTTTCGTGCGTTGACATATATTTGTATCTTTGCGTAGCGATTGTTGATGTAAAGCGAATACAAAATTGATGCAAAATTAATGTAAAGTTAATGCAAAATTCGGCGCATACCATAAAATATTTTCTGGACTACGCTCGGCAAAGCCTTGAGGGCAGCTATCCGGCTCAGGAAGCGCGGGCTATCTGCCACCTTTTGCTCGAAAATACGCTGGGCATGACGGCGGCGGCGCTCTACGCTTCGCCGGAAAAGCCCGTTGAGGCAGCGCAGGAGGAGCAGCTGACGGAGGCAATCGCTCAGCTTCGGCAAAAGCGCCCCATCCAGCAGGTGCTGGGCAAAGCCGAATTTTACGGCTTGACGATGCTTGTTGACGAGCACGTGCTAATTCCCCGCCCCGAAACGGAGGAGCTGGTGGCGTGGGTGGCTAAGAGCTGCCAACCGCCGGCTTCCGCTGGCAGCTCGACGCTGCGCGTGCTGGACGTTGGTACGGGCAGCGGCTGCATTGCCATAGCGCTTGCCAAAAACCTGCCGGCGGCGGCGGTGCATGCCTGGGATATTTCGGAGAAAGCCCTGAGCGTTGCGCGCCAAAACGCGATGCGCAGCGGCGTGCAGGTGCGCTTCGAGAAAATGGATATTCTGCATGTCCCCCAGCTTCACGGCCAAAAGTACGACGTTATCGTGAGCAATCCGCCGTACGTTTGCGAGAGCGAAAAGGAGCAAATGCACGACAACGTGCTGCGCTACGAGCCGCCCCTTGCGCTATTTGTGCGGGATGACAACCCGCTGGTATTTTATGCGGCCATTGCCGACTTTGCGCAGAAAGCGCTGAGCAATGGCGGCGAAGTTTTTGTAGAAATCAACGAAAAGCTGGGGCAGGAAACCGCAGAGGTGTTTGCCCGCAGCGGCTTTTCGTCCGTTGAGCTGCGCAGGGACGTCAACGGTAAACCAAGAATGGCGAGGGCTAAGCGATGAAAGATGCTCTCCCCCAAGCCATCGACGCCAGGGAGGCGCTGCTGCGCCTGCAGCGCCTGTGCGCAAAGCAGGAAAAGTGCCTTGCGGATGTGCGCAAAAAAATGCGCTCGTGGAATTTGAGCCAGCCCGAAATGGAGGAGGTGGAGCGGCAGCTGCTTGCCGGAAAGTTTGTTGACGAAGCCCGCTACGCAGCCGCCTTTGCCCGCGAGAGGGCAGCGTTTTCGCGCTGGGGCGCTCTCAAGATAAAGGCGGCCCTGCGCGCAAAAAAAATCGCCGATGAGGTAGTAGATAGCGCCCTGCGCGAGGTTGACGGAAAGCGGCAGCTGGATATTTTGTCAAAAGACTTGCAGAAAAAAGCGCAAAAGCTGCAAGCAAAGTCTCCGCACGACCTGCCGGCAAAGCTGATGCGCTTTGGCATTTCGCGCGGGTATGAGTACGAGGAGGTGAGGGAGGCGGTGCGAGAAGCGATAAAGAAGCTGGAAGCTGACGGTTAGCAGCCTTGGGAGAAGGTAGCGAGGGTCTGCTGAAAAAATAATAAATTTCTATAATTCAGCATATTGTTTACGATTTTTCGTGGCTTAGTTGATATGCTCCATTTGTGCGCCGGATTTCTTTGCCACCTCTTCAATGGTTTTATTGATAGCAGACTTGTATGATGCTGCAAACTTCGCATAATCAAATATCTTTATTTGCTTATCGTACAAATATTTCGTCATGCCTGCGGCGTAGCTTATTTCGGGAAGGATGCCTTTTATCAGGATCCGGTCATAACACGACAGCGTACAGCTTATTTTTTCTTGGTGCGATTCAACTATATTTTGCATCGTTATTCCGTTTTAGGGGACAAAGGTAATAATTCCTTCATGTAGTAATGCTTTTCCGGCTCGTCCGGCTTAGGGGATTAATATCAATAGAAAAACGGAAAGAATAGAAATGTATACCACCAGAATATGTACACCACCAAAAAAATAAGCCCCTACTGAGAGACGCTTTTACCATTCAAGAAAGAATGGCGATGCTTAATTTTGCTGCAAATATAATACATATTTCCAATACCTGCAAGAAAAACGTCAGCATGTTTTTTGCATCGCCACCCTTTTTTTCACATGCTACTTCACCACCTCCAAGTTTGCCTGCCGCAGCCGGTCTTCTTCCATCTTTATCACCTTGCGGTCGTAGGTCATCAGGCCGTTCACCTCGCCTTCCACGTCGGTGGTTTGGGTATATACCGCCGCCGAATATCCACGGACGATGGTTGCCTTGAGCTGCTCGATAAACCGGATGTACTCGTCGGTAACCTCCTTCGAGTTCTTATACTGGACGTAGCCCCAATTCCTGTCGGTTTGCCACAGGTGGCCTTCCAGCGCCAGCCCGATTCCCCCGTATTCGCCGAGCACGTTCACCTTCTGGGTGTTGAGGAGCGTGATTTTCGGGTTGGGGTAGTGGTGTACGTCGAGGATGTCGCCGGCGTCGAGGTAGTGGTTGCCGCCGCTGGCGGGGTTGACAAGCCGCGACGGGTCGTAACTCTTCGTCCACGCCGCTATCTCTGTTGATTTGAACTGTCCCCACGCTTCGTTGAACGGCACCCACACTACTATACAGGGATTGGGCTTCAGGAAGTCAATAATTTCTTTCCACTCGCGGCGGAAGTTCGCTTCGGATTCGGGAGTGCGCACCGCATCTTTTCCATCGAAAAATTGGTGCATTTGCCACTGGGGCGTGTTGCCACCGCTGGGCATATCCTGCCACACGAGCATGCCGAGGCGGTCGCAGTGCGTGTACCAGCGGGCCGGCTCAACCTTGACGTGCTTGCGGATCATGTTGAAGCCGAAATCTTTTGTCTTTTGGATGTCATACAGCAGCGCCTCGTCGGTGGGGGCGGTGTAGAGGCCGTCGGGCCACCAGCCCTGGTCGAGCGGGCCGAGCTGAAAGCAATCTTTGTTGTTGAGCTGCATGCGCAGGATGCCGTTTGCGTCGGGCGCAACGGAGATTTTGCGCATGGCGGCGTAGCCGACAACCTTGTCCAGAAGCTTTCCGTTTTCGTACAGGCATGCTTCCAAGTCGTAGAGGAAAGGCGCTTCCGGCGACCAAAGCTTCATGCCGGGTATCGGTATGTCGAGCGGCTGACCGGCGGCGGCTTTGGCTGAGGCAACGGTTTTGCCCGCCTCCCTGACCGTAACTTCCACAATGTCGCCGTGCGAGGCGTTGTCCACGCACACGGCGAGCGATAGCTGCTGCGCGTCAATATCTGCGGTGGGCGTCAGCGAGGCAATATGCTTTTTGGCTACCGGCTCGAGCCACACGGTTTGCCAAATGCCCGAAACGGGCGTGTACCAAATGCCTTCGGGGTTATTCACCTGCTTTCCGCGCGGCTGATAGCTATCGTCGGTAGGATCCCACACCTTGACTACGAGCTTTTGTTCTCCCTGCGTCAAGTAGGGCGTAATGTCGAACGAGAACGGCGTGTAGCCGCCCTTGTGCGTCCCGATTTTGATGTTGTTCACAAACACTTCGGCTTTCCAGTCCACTGCGCCGAAGTGCAGCAGCACCGATTTGCCTTTCCACGCCGAGGGCACGGCGAACGTGCGCTTGTACCACAGTTCGTTTTCCTTCCCAAGCCGCTTTTCTACGCCCGACAGGTTAGACTCCACGGCAAACGGCACTAAGATTTTCCCGTCGAACTTGCCAGGCTCGGCAGCGCCCACCGGTAAGATGGCGTAATCCCACAAGCCGTTGAGGTTGCTCCACTGGGGGCGCTCCATTGCCGGGCGCGGGTACTCCGGCAGCACGCTCGCAGGGTTGACTTCGTCCGCCCACTTTGTTCTTATCTTATTATCCTTTGCAGGATTCCACTGCGCAAATGTGCAAGCTGCGCTGACAGTAAGCATTGCTGCCGTAAAAATCATTTTTCTCATAATCGTAACAGTTTTTTTAAATTTAAATTAGTTGAATACAGGAACAGGCGACGTGCCGGAAGGCTCAAGCCCCGCCACCGCAGGCCAGCCGTCTGTCCATTTGATTTGATCCATGCAGAGCGTTCTGCCCAGCTTCGGGTTGCTCCGCAGGTATGCGTGGTAGAGCAGCCAGTCGTTGCCCTCGTCGTCGGTAACGATTTCGGCGTTGTGCCCGGGGCCTGCAAAGGTAGCGTTGCCCTGCAAAACGGTCTCGTAATGGTTGTCGAACATGGAGCGGTTGTCCTTTGTCAGGTAGGGGCCAAACAGGTTCTCCGAGCGGCCAACCACTACGCGGTAGGTGCTGCTTGCTCCTTCGCAGCAAGTACCCGTCGAGCCAAAGCAGTAGTAATACCCGCCCCGCTTGTGGATGTACGTTCCCTCGGTGCCGTTGCCGTCAAAGGTTTCCGTCAGCTGCCCGGCAATGCGGATTTTTTCCGCGCCGGCTTTCAGGCTTAGCCCGTCATCCTCCAGCTCAACGCCGTATATCCCGCAAAAGCTGCCCCAAAATAGATACCTTTTTCCGCCATCTTCAAGGTAAAACGGGTCGATGGAGTTCTTCACGCCTATCGTATTGCTGCGAAACAGCGCACCCTTATCCGTGAACGGCCCCTGCGGAGCGTCGGACACGGCAGCGCCAACGCCGCACGTTTCAATGCCGTCCCACACCGACATGGAGTAGTAAAGCACATACTTCCCGTTGATGCGGTTGATGTCGGGCGCCCACAGCCCGCCCTGCGGCTCAAAGTCGGGGCGCGTTTCGTTGGTAAATGCCGTGCCCGCAAAGCTCCAGCGCACAAGGTCGGTGGAGCGGTATATCGGGATATTGCGAATAGCCTCCGTGCAGTAGAGGTAAAAGCTGCCGTCCGGCGCACGAATAACGGTAGGGTCAGGCGTACCGGCCGCCAGAATGGGGTTGCGGTAGGTTGCTTCGTTTTCCGGCTGCTTTTCCGGCTGACCGCCTTTGCTTTCTTTGCACGAAAGCGTGAGCTGCCCGGCTACGAGCAGCGCCACGCTTAGCAAGAAAAATTTTGGTATATGTATATCCATGTCCGTGATTCGGTATTTTTTTCTTAATCAATCACCAGCTGCGGGGTTAGGTAATCCGGGTCTATTTTCATGATTTCCGAGCCGTCCTTTTCTTCAAAAGTTACCGTGCCGATGTGCATTATGCGCGGCTGTATCGCCGTTTTTGACCGGTGCGAATGGAATACAACCCTTAGCCGGCCTTCCTTGTCGGTAAACATGGCGCTGTGGCCAATGCCCACCAGCTCGCCGACGTTCTGGTATATGGGATTCCTGTCGTATTTAGTCCACGGCCCTTGCGGCGATGCCGCCGTTGCCACTCCAATACCGTAAAACGGGCTTTCGTAGCTGTTGGCGGAGTAGGTCATATAGTAGATGCCATTGTGCTTGATGACAAAAGCGCCTTCGTTGACGCGGGGCCAAACCTCCTCCCAAGCCTGCGATACGTGGATGCAGGGCTTCATTGTTTCCGGCTTTACTTCCATCAGGTTATCCTCGAGCTCGGCAACCCAGATGTTCAGCCCGTCGTTGAAGCGGTCAAAGTAGAGGTATGCCGTGCCGTCGTCGTCAACAAACAGCGAATTGTCGATACACTTTTCGCCTTCTATCATGGGCTTCGCCACCTCCTGCCTGAAAGGTCCGAGCGGGTTGTCGGCAACCGCCGCGCAGATATGCTCGTCGGCAGAGTAGTACATGTAGAACTTGCCGTTGACATGGTAAACTTCCGGCGCCCAAAACCAGCGGTCGGCCCAAACATCTGCCTTGCTGAGCGCAAGGTTGTTTTTGGGTATTCGCCACGTCGTCAGGTCGTCGGACGTATAGACAACAATGCCGTCGGGCGACGATGTGCCGTAGGCGTAGTACGTGCCGCTGTGCAGCATGATGAAGGGGTCGCCGAAGGAGACGCTACCCTGCTTTGCGGCAGGCTCTCCTTCGGCAGCTCCATCTTGCCCGTTTTTCGACCGGCAGGCCGGCGAAAGCAGCAAGGCGACAGCTATCAATAAGTAAAATTTATTGCTTAGCATAAACATCAATACATAAATATCAATACATGGGATTTTGCGACAGCTGCCCGCCGCTGTTATCTACTTCTACCTGCGGGATTGGCAAGCGCCTGTGCTTTCCGATGATGAAGTTGTTGAAATCTTCGTCTCTTGACTTCAGCTCATCAACTCCTGCCTGCGTATCGAGCAATCCCCACCGCTTAATATCCATCCAGCGCACTCCCTCAAAGCACAGCTCAAGAGAACGCTCCATTTGCAGGCGCTTCAAGAATTTGTCTTTGTCGCCTGTGCAGCCGGAGATTTCGGAGACGGCGCTCTGCGCCAGCTTGGGCAAACCCACGCGCTCACGAACTTTATCCACGTACACCGCAGCGTCGGCTGTTGAGCCGCCCGTTTCGGCGATACATTCGGCGTACAGCAGCAGGATATCGGCGTAGCGTATCAGGCGAAAGTTGTTGGGCGCAAAGTAATCTTCGTAATCGCGGTAATATCCGGTAGAATATTTGCGAATAAACATATCGCTTCCCCAATCCCAGTCCCTACTGTAAACTTTCGGGGTTTCATCGGGGAAATCTTGCGCGCATCCTTGATAGTAGTAGTTATAGTACAGACGGATGTCGTTTTTCCCATTCGACCGTTTTTCTTTCTTATATTCGTCCACAAGCCACGGACGTGCTTTGCCGTCAGCCCAGCCTATTCCGCCCGGAGCAAAGAACTGCGTCCGCTGGAGGCCTGTGGCCATGGAGGCGTTGTTGCCGGTGTTGCCCTTGTTCTTGTCGTCGAACTGAATTTCAAAAACGCTTTCCCTGTTGTTTTCGTTGTAGTGGGTAAAGTTGTCCATGTATTCGTCAACCAGCCCATACAAAGTGCCTTCTCTGTCAATAAGCCACTGCAGCTCGGTTTTGGCTTCCGCATACTTGCGCTGCTGCATGTACGCTTTTGCCAGCAGCGCTTTTGCGGCGCCGCAGGTAGCGCGCCCCACGTTGTTGGCGTCCCACGTTTCGGGTAGCTTATTGTTGTCTATGACGCTTCTCAAATCTTTTTCAATTTGTCCCCAGAGCTGCGCTTCGGAGGCATCGGAGGGGATGTAGTTACCGTCCTGCGGCTCCAGTATCAGCGTACCTTTTTCCCAAAGCGTTACAATCTGAAAGTACCATAGCGCCCGCAGAAATTCGGCCTGCCCGAGTATCCGGTCTTTCTTTTCCCTGTCGGCAAACTCTATCTCGGGAACGTACTTCAGCACCTGATTGGCGCGAAAAATACCCACGTAAAACTCTTCCCAGTGCTCGTTATTTCCTTCCCAAAAATTGTAGTTTACGTAGTTGAAGCGCGTCCACTCCGCCAGCTCGTTCCAGGGGCTGGAGCTCCATCCCTCGTCGCTTCCCAGGTCGTAGCGGAAGGATAGCCACCGCATCCATCCGCCTTCTTTATAGAGCGAGCTGTACGCCGCGTTGACGCCTTTTTCTGCGTCGTCTTCGGTTTTCCAGAATGTGGAAACTGTCGGCTCATTCGGATTTTCTATATCCAGCAGGCTTTCGCTGCAGGAGAACAGGAGAAAAATCCCCGACAAAATTAGTATATGATTTGTATTTTTCATTGCTTTACATTTATTATTAACACTTAAAATTTTACCTGTAACCCGAATTGTACGGAGCGAGGATTCGGAAATGCCATATTATCAGTCCCTTTATCCCATATATCGCCGTTCTGAAAATCGGGATCAAGCCCTTTGTACTTAGTAATGGTGAGCAGATTATTGCCGCTCACGTAAACCCTCAAGAAGCTAAGCCCGACTTTTGACAAAATATTTTTCTGAAATGTGTACCCCAGCTGGATAGCTTTCATGCGAAAGTAGGAGCCGTCCTCGAGCCAGTAATCCGTGTCACCGCGCGTGTTGCGGGTGTCGTTGTATATGATGCGGGGAAAATCGCTGCCGGGGTTTTCCTGATAAGGCTCATGACCGCTCTCGAAGCGGATGTAGTTGGAGTTGTCGGCAAACAGCCGCCCCTGCCGCATTCCGCTGTTCAAAACATCATTGCCCAGCTGGCCATACCACAGCATGTACAGGTCAAAATTTTTCCACGACAGGTTGACGTTGAGCGACAGCACAGCATCCGGCCACGGATTGCCTGCGATTTGACGGTCGTCGGCGGTAATTACGCCGTTGTCGTCGGTATCCACATACCGCATATCGCCCAGCTGCGGGCGCTTGCCCTCTATCATTATCGGCGTTCCGCCGGAGGTAACGTAGCTGTCAATGTCTGCCTGCGTACGAAACAGGCCGTCGGTTTTCAGCAGGTAGTATTCGCCGAGGGCATATCCCACCCGGCTTACGGTTTGTCCGGTATAGTACTGTTCTTTCCCGTAACCCAGCTTTAGTATTTTGTTTTTCACGGTGGTCAATCCTGCGCCCACAGCGTAGCCAAAATCGCCGATTTTGTCTCTCCAACTTGCCGTCAGCTCAAACCCGCTGTTGTTGATGCTGGCTGCGTTAACGTAGGGTGCGCCGCCCTGATTTCCGGTGGTCATGGATATTTGCATGGGCGTCAGCACGTCGGTTGTTTTGGAGTTGTAGTATTCGGCGCTAACCGACAGGCGCTGCTTCAGGAAAGAGGCGTCAAAGCCAACGTTGACCTGCTCGGTTTTTTCCCAGCGCAGGTTGCTGTTGTTCAGCTTAACCTGCGTAGCGCCGTTTACCAAATTTTGGGAAGCGCCAAACACGGTAACGATGCTTGGGGCAATCGTGCCGACGTAATCCCAGTTCCCGATGGAAGCGTTGCCCAGCTGACCGTAGTTGGCGCGGATTTTCAGGTCGTTCAGCCAGCCGACGTTGAAGAATTTTTCCTCGCTAACGCGCCATGCACCCGAAACGGAGGGGTAGTTTTCCCAGCTGTTCTCCCTGATAAGCTTGGACGTCCCGTCGCGGCGGAACGTGAGCGTCAGGTAGTACTTGTCGGCGTAGCTGTAGCTGGCGCGACCGAGGTAGGAGATAAGCGCCGATTCGCCTGCCGTATTCCAGTTCGTTTGGGTTTCCTGCCCTGCGTCCAGCACGGTGATATACTCTCCGCCGAGGAATGGGAATTTCAGGCGCTGCCCTCCTACCGTTTCATCGTAGGCATGTTGATACGTCAACCCCACAACCGCGTCGATATGGTGACTGCCGAAGTCTTTGTTGAAATCAAGCGTATGCTCAATCAGCTCGTTTGTTCGCTTGATATGCTGCTTGCTTCCGGTCGGGTCGCGGTACTCCTGATTCATTGTCCAATTGCCCTCCTTGCGGAAGTAGCGGTAGTCGTCCCAGATGTAGTCAATGCCGGCATTCAGCTTGTACTTCAGGAAATCGAAAAGCTTAAGTTCGCCCCACGCCGAGGCGCGCAGCCGGTAGATGGTGGTATTGCTCTCCTCTATATCCTCACGGGCTATGGGGTTTGTGCCGAAGGTGCGGGCGTTTTGCTCCGAGCCGTAGCCGTAGCCGCCGAGGTTATTTTCGTCGCGCACGGGGATAGTCGGCAGCATGCGCACCATGTCGATGTAGGAGCTGGTTTGGGTGCGGTCGAGGCTTGTCTGGTTAAAGCTCATGGTTTCGCCAAACGAGAACCGGCCTTTTTTGCCCTCCGTATTTACCCGGAAGCTGTAGCGGTCAAAGGAGTTGCCGTAGGCCATGCCCTCGTTGTTGTAGTACCCTCCCGAAACGAGGTAGCTGCCAACATCTCCGCCGCCGGACAGCGACACGTTGTAGTCCTGCACCAAGGCAGCGTTCAGCACGGCATCCTGCCAGTCCGTGTCGTACTCCCAGTGGTTTTGCTTGCTTCCTGTCCAAACGCCATCCCTAATGGCTTCGTCGTAGGCCATATCGTTGTACTTTTTGAACTCGGCGGCGTTCATAAGGTCGTAGCGCGGCGACCATTCAACCGATTCGTTTACGGTAGCGTCAACCACCATGGCGCCTTTCTTCCCTTTTTTTGTTGTAACGATGATAACGCCGTTGGCCGCGCGTGAGCCGTAAATGGCAGCGGCAGAAGCGTCTTTAAGCACCTGAATGGATTCCACATCGTGAGGGTTGAAATCGTTCCCCGCGCTCGTTATCATCCCGTCAACAACCCACAAAGGGCTGTTGTTGCTGAGGTTGCCCAGGCCGCGAATTTCAATGCTGCCCTCGCCGCCTGCAACTCCGCTGTTTCTTACAACAACTCCTGCTGCCAGGCCCTGGAGGGACGACGTAATGGTGCTTGACCCCAGCTTGGCCATTTCGTCGGTGTTAACTACGGCAACGGCGCCCGTCAAGTCTCTCTTGCGCACCGTTCCGTAGCCCACCACTACCACCTCATCAATGGATTGGTCGCTTTCGCTCAGCGTAACGTCCACGCGCCCGCGCCCGGCTACGGCTTCCTCTACGGTTGCCAAGCCCAGAAAAGAGAACACCAGCGTAGCGTCGGCGGGTGCGCTGACGGTGTAGCCGCCGCCGGCGTCGGTCGTAACGCCCACGGTGGTGCCTTTGACCACAACGCTTGCCCCTGCCACAGGTTCGCCGTTGCCATCGCGCACAGCGCCGGATACGTTGAGGTTTTGCGCCCGCAGCGGTAAGGGTAGCAGGGCGCAGAGCAGCAGCAGCGGTAGCAGGCGCTTCGTACGCCTCGGCAAACCCTGAGCTGCACGAGCAGAGGCGGACATAGCCCCCTCTGCTCGATTTTGGTCGAGTAGTTTTTTGCTCATGATAAAAATGTTTAAGTGAATAAAAAAGGTTGGAAAAATAATAAGCAGCAGCAACAGGATGCTGCTGCTCATTGGGGTAGGCACAAAAAAAATGAACGGCCGCTGTATTTGGTCGTTCATCAAAAGAGAAAAAGTGCGCAGTATTGTAAAAATCGAAAAATTTACGTATGCTGCGGCCAGCGCCGCGCTACGTAACTTGCTGAGCTGTGTGTGTGTGTGTGTGTGTGTGTGTGTGTGTGTGTGTGTGTGTGTGTGTGTGTGTGTGTGTGTGTGTGTGTGTGTGTGTGTGTGTGTGTGTGTGTG
>JAISAC010000128.1 GCA_031266935.1 Prevotellaceae bacterium | reverse complement strand
GTGTGTGTGTGTGTGTGTGTGTGTGTGTGTGTGTGTGTGTGTGTGTGTGTGTGTGTGTGTGTGTGTGTGTGTGTGTGTGTGTGTGTGTGTGTGTGTGTGTGTGTGTGTGTGTGTGTGCTTATAAGAATTAGGAATTGAGAATTAGGAATTACGAATAAATTTTGAATTTTGAATTCTGAATTTTGAAGTGTGCGGGCACGGCGCACGGCTACGCTTCGGGAGCTATTCGTAGTTCCCAATTCGTAATTCCTGATTGAATTTACAGTATGCGCGATACCTTGCAGCATAATTAAAATTAAGTTACCAAGTGCTTCTTTGAACAATTTGCAAAAAAATTCGTAACGTGAAGCGCCAAAGGTATACATTTTTTCCAAGAAGTTTTGGTAGAAAGAGCGGCAAAATTATTAAATTATATTATCTACACAATGAAATCAATTAGGAATTAGGAATTAGGGACATCCATATTCAACCATTTCAATTCGTTCATCCATGCTTTTCCTGTAGAAAAAGCGTATCAGGGATAAAAAATAAATAGCATATAAATGTTCCATGTCGTCTTTGCATCCCAGCGGGATGCGTCGCTCGGTAGAAAAACATGCCATAACACCTCTCGCGCATCCCGTTTAGGGATGACGAATAAACAAGATATAACAGTTAATAAAGTTGTCATCCCTGCGGGACTTAGCGGGAGCCTCTTGCTTGTCCCCCGTATGCTGAAGCATACGGTTAATAGAGTGTCACCCCTGCGGGGTTTGCAGCATACGGATTGCAGCATATCTGTGTAGAGACGCGGCGCGCCACGTCTCTACAACGAGTAGTCCCGCAGGGACGGCACTTTATTAACCGTATGCTTTAGCATACGGAAGTGGAGATGCACGGATGCTCGCTTGTTCGGGCAGTCCCGCAGAGCCTGCCCCGAGCGTAGCCGAGGGGGACGACACTTTTATAGCCGTTATATGTTATTTATTTCTTATCCCTAAAAAAACACGAAGTGAGCAAAATCCTGCCTTTCAGGCAGATAGAGAGGGCGAGCGAGTTACCTCCCGCAGGTCGTTGACCTGTAGTTACGAAAATCCTGCCTTTCAGGCAGTCAGAGCGGGTCGTCGCTACGTCTTGCGGGGTAAGGCTTTCAGCCATTAAGTTGACGACATTGGGCGTTGCCCTGCGCTATTGATATCGCTCTTTCAGAGCTGTTTACATTTTCCCATCACGGCTGATGCAGGCTGCAGGGTTGGAAAGCGCGTAGCGTGCTTACGCGTTTATAGCCGTGCGCGACAGCGCACGGTCAGGCGGCATGAACCAGCCCAAAAATGGGGCATAACGGAATATTTTTTGGATTGGCCTTCAAAAAAAAGGGCAAAACTATTGTGTGTAAGAATTAAAATCGCTACTTTTGCAACCCCTGATTTGTGTAAAATATTATTACGAAATAAACTATTAAATAGGAAGTATGGCTAAGCAAAAGTTATCGCATGCCGAAGATAATTTGGGCGCTATTGAGCACTCATTGACAAACGTAGAGGTTTTTGTCGAAAAATACCAAAAGCCCCTCATCTACGTAGTGGTTGGGCTGATTTTGGTGGTAGGCGTATTTTTTGCCTACAAGAGTTGGTATAAGGCTCCGCTGGAGGAAGAAGCCCAATCGCAGATGTTCACCGCAGTGCAGTACTTTGAGCAGGATTCGCTTACGCTGGCGCTCAACGGCGACGGCAGCAACCTTGGCCTGCTCGACGTCGAAGATCGCTACGGAAGCACCGAGGCGGGCAACCTTGCCTGCTACTACGCCGGGCTGGCCTACCTGTACACCGGCCTGTACGACGAGGCGCTTACCTGCTTCAAAAAGTACAGCCCCGGCGACAAGCTGAGCAAAGCGCTCGTCAACGGCAGCATGGGCGATACCTACAGCGAGCTGCAGGACTACGACAAGGCCATATCGTACTACAAAAAAGCGGCAGGCAGCGACCACAGCCGCCTCACCGCGCCACGGTACCTGATGAAGGCCGGAACCCTCGTTGAGCAGCAAGGCAGGTATGCCGAAGCGCAAAAGATATACGAGCAGGTGAAAAGGGATTTTCCCGAAACTTCCGAAGGCCAGGAAGCCGATAAGTATATTGCACGTGCACAGCTGCTGCAGCAACAGCAACAGTAGCAGCGCAGGGTGCAGCAGCAACGACAAGGAGCATTGCCGGTGCGCTCTTAACCCCATAGCCAAGATGATGCATTGCAAAGTCTTGGTTTTTTTTATTATTGCAAAAATTGGAATAAAATGTCATCAGCTCTACATAACCTTTCTCGCGTACACGACGGCGAAGTACCGTCGGCAAAGGAAATGCACTTTGGCATTGCAGTATCGGAGTGGAATGCCGAAATCACCGGCAAGCTGCTCACCGGAGCGTACAACACGCTGCTGAAGTACGAAGCCAAAGAAAAAAACATCGTTGTAAAGTGGGTGCCCGGCAGCTTTGAGCTTCCGCTGGGCGCGCAGCTCATCGCCGAAAACCACAAGGTCGACGCCGTGATATGCCTGGGGTGCGTTATTCAAGGCGAAACGCGCCACTTCGAGTTTATCTGCAGCGCTGTCTCGACCGGCATTATGCAGCTCAACCTGGAGTACGACCTGCCTTTCGTATTTGGCCTGCTTACGACCAACAACATGCAGCAGGCGCAGGACCGCGCCGGAGGAAAATACGGCAACAAAGGCGACGAAGCGGCAACGAGCGCCATCAAAATGGTGGCAATGCAGCAAGGTCTCTGAAAATTACAACCCTTGAGAATTTACAAAATACGAAACTTTAATATTTTATGGGACGCGCATTTGAGTATAGAAAAGCAAGAAAGATGAAGCGGTGGGGCAGCATGTCCCGCACATTTACCCGCTTGGGCAAGGAAATTACCATTGCCGCCAAAAGCGGCGGCACCGACCCCGACAACAACCCCCGCCTGCGCGCGCTGATACAGAACGCGCGCGCCGAAAACATGCCCAAGGATAACGTTGACCGCGCCATTAAGCGTGCCATCGAAAAAGACCAGGGAGAGTACAAAGAGCTGGCATACGAGGGTTACGGCCCCTACGGTATTGCCGTAGTGATAGACACCGCCACCGACAACCCTACGCGCACGGTGGCCAACATCCGCAGCTACTTGAGCAAGCTGGGCGGATCGCTCGGCACCTCGGGAAGTTTAGACTTTATGTTCGACCGCAAAAGCGTATTCCGCGTAAAGCCCAAGGACAGCACAGATTTGGAGGAGCTCGAGCTGGAGCTGATTGACTACGGAGTGGACGAGATCTTTGCCGACGAAAGCGAATGGATTATTTACGGCGCCTACGAAAGCTACGGAGGCGTACAAAAATACCTCGAAAGCAACGGCTTTGAAATCATCAGCAGCGGCTTTGAGCGCATACCTACCGATACCAAAGAGGTAACCCCCGAGCAGCAGGCTGTGCTGGAAAAGCTGATTGAAAAATTTGAGGACGACGACGATGTGCAGGCCGTATGGCACAACATGAAGGAAAACGAAGCCGGATAATTTTGCCTGTACTCATGAGCTAAAAATCCAAAATCAACAATCTGCTAAGCTATGGGTAGCATAAAGCGCTCAGCTGCGTATTTTGCCGGTGCACTCCTGCTGCTTGCCGCCTGCACCGGCCCTCCGGTTAGCCGAAGCGTTAGCCTTGAGGAAGATTTTGGAAATCCGCCGGATGAGGCCAAGCCGTGGGTATTCTGGTGCTGGGCGAACGCCGCCGTATCGCGCGAGAGCGTTACGGCCGACCTCGAAGCCATGCGGCAGGCGGGCATTGGCGGCGCCTGCTTCATACCCATTTGGGAGCCAGAAAATCCGTCTGTAGTAGCCTCGCCGGTGGAGCAGCTCTCGCCCGAATGGTGGGAAATGGTGCGCCACGCCATGCGCGAGGCCGACCGCCTCGGGCTAAAAATTGCCATGCACGATTGCGAAGGATTTGCGCCGGCCGGCGGCCACAGGATTACGCCGGAGCTGTCCGCGCAAAAGGTGGTGTGGACGAAAAAAACGGTAGCGGGCGGGCAAACTTTCTGCGATACGCTGCCGCAACCCGAAAGCTACAGAGGGTACTACAGGGATATTGCCACCTACGCTTTTCCTGCGCCATCGCTCCCCGACAGCGTTTGCACTCCATTGAACAAAATTATCAACCTTACCAAACGCCTGAAAAACGGGCGGCTGACGTGGAGCGTTCCGGCAGGCAGGTGGACTATCCTGCGCATGGGGCACACCTCCACCGGCCATATCGGCGACGATGATGGCGACGGCGGTAGCGGCGCGGGAGCAGGGCTGGAGTGCGACAAGTTCAACAAAAAAGCCGTCCGGTTGCAGCTCGACAGCTGGTTTGGAGAAGTTATCCGTCAGGTAGGTACGGAGCTGTCCGGCCGCGTGCTCAAAGGGCTTCACGCTGGCAGCTGGGAGGGCAGCAGCCAAAGTTGGTCGCCGGTTTTGCGCAGGGAGTTCAAAAGGCGTAGAGGGTACGACATGCTTCCTTACCTGCCTGTCGTGGCCGGCTTGCCCGTAGAAAGCGCAGATTTTTCGGAGCGCTTTCTGTTTGATGTAAGGCAAACCATAGCAGAGCTGGTGGCGGATAACTTTTACGCCGTCATGCAAAAAAGCGCCCACAAGTACGGCTGCACCTTCAGCGCCGAGTGCGTTGCGCCTGCCATAACCAGCGACGGCGTGGCGCGCTACCGGAATAACGACGTGCTCGACGCTGCCTCGGGGGCGCACCTCTGCGGAACAGGGCTGTACTTTCAGCGCGACCAAACGTGGTGGAAGCCCGGACGCGCATGGGTGGAGTACGCTCAGCGCTGCCAGGTGCTGCTGCAGCACGGCAAACCCGTTACGGACATCGCCGTGTTCACGGGCGAGGAGATACCCGCGCGGGCGGTGCTGCCCGAAAGGCTGGCAACAACCCTGCCGGGCATTGTTGGCCGCGAGATGGTAGAAAGCGAGGTGCAGCGGCTGGCCAACGCCGATGAGCCTGCTCGCGAAGCTCCCGCCGCCCCGGGGAAGTACGTGGATATGCTGCGCGGCTACAAGTACGATTCGTTTAGCAGGGATGCGCTGCTACGCTTGGCGCGGGTGGCAAACGGGCGTATTGTGCTGCCCGGCGGCGCCAGCTACGCCATGCTGGTTTTGCCGCAAAGCAACCCGCTTACACCCGGCTCCAGCCCGATGAGCGCAGAGGTTGCCACGCGGCTGCTATCTCTCATCAAAGCGGGGGCTACCGTGCTGGTGGGCGAACCGCCGAAGCAGTCAACAGGGCTTGCCGGAGCGGCAAAGAATGACGACATCGTCCGGCGTATAGCAGCGCAGATTTGGGGCGAAAGCTTTGCGGAGGATGCCGACGACGTGCTGGGCAAAATTTACATAAAAAATCTGGGCTTAGGGCGCGTAGTGAAGCTGCCCTACTACGCCGACAGCTTTTTTCAGCTTGGGCTGGAGCGCGACGCCGCCATCAGCGAAAACGGAAAATACGCCGCGCAGGTTGCCTGGACGCACCGCGCCTCGGATAGCGTAGATATCTACTTTATCTCAAACCAAAAAAGCAGGCAGCGCACCCTCACCCTTGCCCTGCGCACAGCGGGTGCGCCTCCCGAGCTGTGGGATGCCGTAACGGGCAGCATAGCGACCGATGTTGCTTGCGAGCAAAGAGGCAACCTCACAATTCTGCAAGTCAAGCTACCGGAAAACGGCTCCGTTTTTGTGGTATTCCGCAAAAAAGCGGGAGCAAAAACGGGAGCAAAGCAGCTCAACACCTTTTCCCCCTCATTCGAGCCAAAGCCCCTGCTCTCCTTAGATGGAGCGTGGCAGGTATCATTCGACAAGAAGCAGGTGGGGGAAAATAACGTTGCCGTTTTTTCGGCGTTAGAAAGCTGGACGCGCAGCAGCAACCCGAATATTCGCTGCTACTCCGGTACAGCTTGCTACGCGCAAACATTTACGTGGAGCGTACCGAGCGAGCTGCCCCAGCAGCTGTGGCTCGATTTGGGGCAGGTGGCCAGCATTGCCGAGGTTACGCTCAATGGGCAGCCATGCGGCGTTGCGTGGACTCCCCCCTACCGCGTGGACATTACCAGCGCGCTGCGCGAAGGCAGCAACACGCTTAGCATAGAGGTAACCAACACGTGGGCTGCAGTCTCGCCAAAGCAGCCGGATGACAACCTGCCGCTGCAGGAGGCAGGGCTGCTGGGTAAAGTAAAAATAGTGGGCGGAGGAGAATAGCGCAAAAAGAGAAATTTATATGCCATTTGTGGGTTACCCTTTGACCTTTTCGGGATTTTGCGCAACAAACTTTTCCCAGCTTGATGCCGCTTTTTTGGATGCTTTTTTGGCAGCAGGCGCTGCTGCTGCGGCTATTTGCTCCATTACGGAGGTGGTGCAGTAGAAGTGGCATACGGCGGCGGCAAGCCCGTCGGTGGCGTCCAGCTCCTTGGGCAGTTCTTTTATGGAGAACATGCTTTTGAGCATTCCCGCCACCTGCTCCTTCGAGGCCTCGCCCTGTCCGGTTATCATCTGCTTTATTTTGCGGGGAGCATACTCGCGGATGGGGACGTCGCGCGAAAGAGCGGCGGCAATAGCTACGCCCTGCGCCCGGCCAAGCTTGAGCATGCTCTGCACGTTCTTGCCGAAAAACGGCGCTTCAATGGCGATTTCGTCGGGGAGGTATTCGGAAATGATTTGCGTAACGCGCTCAAAAATTTTTTGCAGCTTCAGGTAGTGGTTGGCGTACTTTTTGAGCTCAATAACGCCCATTACCACCAGCGCCGGTGTGCGGTCGATAATCTTTATTACGCCGTAGCCCATCACCGTAGTGCCGGGGTCAATACCCATTATAATACGCTCGGTTGGCATTGCCTGTTATTCAAAGTTCGCCGCTTGCTTGCAGCGCAAATCAGCATATCGTATCAAACCCCGTGTAGCGTTGCAGCGCCGGCGGGATACGGATACCTGCTTCGGTCTGGTTGTTTTCGAGCAGCGCGGCTACAATGCGCGGCAGCGCCAGCGAGCTGCCGTTGAGCGTGTGCACCAGCTGCGTTTTTTTATCTTCGGCGCGGTAGCGGCACTTGAGGCGGTTGGCCTGAAAATTCTCGAAGTTAGAGACCGAGCTTACCTCCAGCCACTTCTGCTGCGCGGCAGAGTACACCTCAAAGTCAAACGTGAGCGCCGAGGTGAAGCTCATGTCGCCGCCGCAAAGCTTGAGGATGCGGTAGGGCAGCGCCAGCTTTTTTACAATGCTCTCCACGTGCTCCACCATGCTCTCCAGAGCGGCGTAAGAATTTCCGGGCAGCTCAAAGCGCACAATCTCCACCTTGTCGAACTGATGCAGGCGATTAAGTCCGCGCACGTCCTTGCCGTACGATCCGGCTTCGCGGCGAAAGCATGGCGTGTAGGCCGTGAGCTTAACGGGCAGCTCGGCCGCATTTAGAATTACGTCGCGGTAGATGTTGGTTACCGGCACTTCGGCCGTTGGGATAAGGTAAAAATCGTCGATGGTGGCGTGGTACATTTGCCCCTCCTTGTCGGGCAGGTTACCCGTGCAAAACCCCGAATCGGCGTTGACCATGTACGGGGGCGCCACCTCGCGGTAGCCCGCCTCCGTATTTTCGTCAAGGAAAAAGGAGATAAGCGCGCGCTGCAGCTTGGCGCCTTTGCCCTTGTAAACGGGAAATCCTGCCCCCGTAAGCTTAACGCCCAGCTCAAAATCAATAATATCGTATTTTTTTGCCAGCTCCCAGTGGGGCATAGCGCTGCTTTCCAGCGTTGGCGTGTCTCCGCCCTGCCGCACCACCACGTTGTTCGCTGCGGTTTTTCCGGCGGGTACCTGCGCGCTTGGCAGGTTGGGTAGCAGCACCAGCTTATTGTTCAGCAAGCGCTCCGTTGCGCCCAGCTTTTGCTCCAGCTCAACCGATAGCGCTTTCAGCTTTGCTACGCTTGCCTTTGCCGCTTCGGCAGCCTCCCTGTTGCCCTGCTTCATGAGCACGCCAACCTCCTTGGCGGCGGCATTTTGCTGCGCAAGGTTGGCGTCGAGCGCTGTTTGCGTTGCTTTGCGGTCGTCGTCCAGCGCAACGATTTCGGCTACTGTGGCCTGCGCGTCAAAGCCTTTTACGGCCAACCGCGCCACTACGGCAGCGGTTTGTTCGCGGATAATCTTTAAAGTAAGCATGGCGGTTCAAAGATTTATGTGATTTTTTCAAAAAAAAACAATTACAGCGGAAAATCGGGTGTAATTCAAATTGTAACTTTTGCTCATTCCGTAGGAATGAATCGCTCGGTAGAAAAGGCAACGTTCCGGTGGTTGTCGGCATCCCGTAGGGATGCATCCCTGCGGGATGCCAAAGAGGGACGCCATTCGTGTTTTCTACCGAGCGATAATCCCTACGGGATTATTTAAAGCGACAAATTGAAATGCACCCTGCAAATCGGCGCGCGTAAAGAAAAAAACCCCTCTGCAAAGCGCGAGGGGTATTAACCGAAGGTTTTGCAGCAAGCGGGTTACGCTGCGACCACTGCCGCAGGCAGCACCGAAACGTATGACTTGCCGTTGGCTTTTTTCTTAAACGAAACAATGCCGTCAGCCAGGGCAAAAAGCGTATGGTCGCGCCCTATACCCACATTCTGGCCGGGGTTGTGCACCGTGCCGCGCTGGCGGACGATAATGTTACCTGCTTTTGCCTGCTGCCCGCCAAAAAGTTTCAGGCCAAGGCGTTTACTTTCCGAGTCGCGTCCGTTCTTTGAGCTGCCGACGCCTTTTTTGTGTGCCATATTCCGTAAGTTTCTTTAAGCGTTAATACTTTCTATTTGTATGCGCGTGAAGCACTGCCGATGGGTGTTCTGCTTTTGGTAGCCTTTCCTGCGCTTCTTTTTAAACACAATCACCTTATCGCCTTTGAGGTGGTTAAGGACTTTTGCGCTCACTGTGGCATCTTGTATGTAAGGTGTGCCAACGTTTACCTTTCCGTCGTTGTCGGTGAGCAGGACTTTATCAAAGCTTACGGACGCCTCCTCGGCGTCCTGAAGACGGTGTACAAAAAGCTTTTGATCTTTCACAACCTTAAATTGCTGGCCTGCTATTTCTACAATTGCGTACATGCAGTAAAAAATAGGTTACAATAAATTCTCTCAAAAATTTGAGGACTGCAAAGATATAAACATTTTGCAAATCGGCAAAGAAAAAGCCATCTTTTTTTGAGGTGCTATGAAAAATCGGTGGTGTCTATGCTCTATTGATATAGCTTTCATCCCTTGATTTCGATTGATTTCGATTGATTCCAAGAAAAATTATTCGCGGAATCTATATAAAAACACATAGATTCCGCGAATAATTTTAAAATACTTTGCGGAATCGTAGGCTTTTCATATATTTACAGCGAAAAATAAATAGCCATAGTATGAAAAGGATTATCGGACGAAACGCAGAAATGAAGCAGCTTACGGAGTATGCAGCTTCGGGAAAAGCAGAGTTTGTAGTGATTTTCGGCCGCCGCAGGGTGGGAAAAACCTTTTTAGTGAAAGAGTTTTTCAGAGGAAATTTCACTTTCTACCTTTCGGGCGCCGAAAATGCAAGCAAAAAAGAGCAGCTGTTCAACTTTACCACTGCCCTGAACAAGCACAGCAAAGCCGAATATCCTCCGGTTGACAGCTGGCAAAACGCTTTTGTGCAGCTGGAAAGCTACCTGCAAAGCGTAAAAACCAACGGTAGAAAGGTGGTTTTTATAGACGAATTACCTTGGCTGGACAATGCAAAATCGGGGTTTTTGTTGGCTTTCGAATATTTTTGGAACGCATACGCTTCTTCGGAAAGCGGCATACTTTTGATAGTTTGTGGCTCTGCAACGTCGTGGCTTATGAACAAAATCATCAGAAACAGAGGCGGTTTACACAACAGGGTAACTCGTCAGATTTTTTTGGAGCCATTTACATTGAACGAGACAGAGCAATTTCTGAAGTCAAAAAAAATAGCGATGACGCGCTTCCAAATAGCCGAATGCTACATGATTATGGGAGGAATACCGTACTATTTGGAGCAGCTGGAACGCTCATTGGGGCTGGATCAGAATATCGACAAGCTGTTTTTCAAAAAAAACGCCGTTTTGCGTAACGAATATTCAAAGCTATATGCTTCCCTTTTCAAAAAGCCGGAAAACTATATAAAGATAATCGAAGTGCTGGCGCAAAAACGAAAGGGATTGACGCGCGAGGAAATTGTAAAATTCTCGCGCATTTCCGACGGCGGAGGGTTGACGGATATGCTGGAAGAGCTGGAATTGTGCGGCTTTATTTCGATCAACAGCAATTTTACCAACAGTAAGAAAAATCAGCTGCATCAATTGGTTGACTTCTACTCTCTGTTTTATCTGAATTTTGTGAAGGACAGGAAAGGGAACGATGCAAGTTACTGGAGCAGCCTGATTGACAATCCTGTTCATCGGTCATGGACGGGCTACTCCTTTGAGCTGCTGTGCCAAACGCACATTTCACAGATTAAAAAGGCATTAAGTATTGGCGGCGTCATTTCTTACCTTTCGGGCTGGAGGAGCAAAGAATCGGCCGATGGCGCACAAATAGATTTGCTCATCGACAGGAACGATAATATCATAAACATTTGTGAAATGAAATATTCGACAAAAGAGTTTACTATCACCAAAGCCATCGACGCCAATCTGCGCAACAAGCGAGGCGCTTTTATCGAAGAAACAAAAACCCGTAAAACAACTCATATAACGATGATTACAACTTATGGCGTGAAGCACAACGAGTACTGGAACAATATTCAGTCGGAGGTAAAATTAGACGATTTGTTTTAGGTGGTATTGCTATGATGGTGCCCATGTTCTGCTGACGTGCGCAGGGCATGTAGAGACGGGGCGCGCCCCGTCTCTACGGTTGGTCGGCGGCTTCGTCATTTTTAGGAGTTCCTATAGATATATTGCGCTATTGGTATAATTTAACGATATGGTTATGCCTGCTGTGATAAAAATTTAGCTACCTTTGGACGTTTTATTTTTATTCATGTTTGGTAGAGAAAATAGGTAGAAAAACAGCAATCAACTTAACTTTTATGCTACAAGCGCTGATGCAACATACATTTTTTCCTGTGCTGCTTCCAGGAGATTTCCACGAGAACGGAAATGACCGCTTGGGGAGAAATAGAATTGACAATGGAGAATTGTCACACACACACACACACACACACACACACACACACACACACACACACACACACACACACACACACACACACACACACACACACACACACACACACACACACACACACACACACAC